>JAGHEJ010000039.1 GCA_017889345.1 Clostridiales bacterium
ATATATTTCAATTATTTTTTCTATACCTTTAGCTATTCCTTCTTCTCTTCCTTCTTCTCTTCCTTTAACTACTCCTTCAGCTATTCCTTCCAACTTTCCCTTTTCAAAATTATCTCTAGCTATTTCTTGTTCTCTCATTAAAAGCGTCATAAACTTTGCCCTCCATTCTTTATTCTCTTTTATATTTCTTATCTTTTGTTCTATCTTTTTTACAAAATTATTTTCACTTGACTTTTCTTTCTCGATGTATTCTAAGAATGATTTTGCATCTTCACTTCTTTCTTTATAATAATCTTTCGTATTGAAAAACACTTTACTCGTTCCATCTTTTAAATATAATTCCTTATTTTCATTACATATATTCTCAAAAGTATACTTAGATAATCCTTTTCCAAATGGATCAAATTTGCAGATAAATATAACAATGCTCTCCTTTAAATTTCTGTAAATTTCTCCCTTTTCTATAGCATTTAAATCTATCATACATTGATAGAGTGAGTTTGGTTAATATTTCCTTCATACCTTAAAATATCGAAAAAATCTTTGATTGAGATATTTTTTTAATCACAAAACAAGAAAACTGCGTCCAACTCTATATATCTTTGAACTTTAACTCCGTTTAACTCTAATTTTTGTTTTATAAAGTTAGCTGAACTTGAGATATCTATTATTTTAAAATCTTCTGCAAATTCCTTTTTATTCGAATCAAAGAAATCTTTAGGACTTACCTTTAAACTCTTACATATCTTCAAAAATCCATGTAATGTTGGAAATATATTATGATTTATCGCAATATTTCCTCCAATAATCCTTCCTTTAATTTCTTCTAACTCATAAATTCTATTATTAAAATCATATATACTTATTTCATTTCCTATAATTTCATACTTTTCATCTTTTAAGAAAAATTCATCCGGTGTAATCCCTAATACATCTAAAAAATATAAAATTTATTTAGAGATATTGGTAACTTAGCATTCTCCATTCATGAAATTGTTATAGTATTAACACTCGTTTTATTTAAAATATCTATTACCTTTACATTTTTACTTAATCTAAAACTTTTAAATCTTGATCCTAAAAAACAAAAAACTCCTCAAAAGTATTAAAGGAATTTTCAAAAATATATGTATTATCATCAAACATTTAAAAATTCCTTATATCTATATTCAAAAACTTAGATGTTTCAAAAAGAGTTTTAAATTTTGTACTTCCTACCTCTTTAATACGTCGTACATCTTTAACATCATCTACCTTATTAAAATACTCATAAAAAATTCCATTAAGTTTAATATAAAATTTGTAATTTCTTAATTTTATATTATTATAAAACTTTTTCTCGAAATAAAGTTTGTGATAACATTTATGTATAAAATCAATTGGGAGGTTTAATATGAAAATCATCACAAAATACCAATGGATACTTTTAATAATTTTTTCAAACAAAAATAAATATCAAAACATTTTCAAAACAGTAAACGAAAAAAGGTTAGAAAATAAGAAGGGCGAAATAAATCAAATAGATTTATCTAAATATAGCTTTGATGAAAATGATAAATATACTCTTGGAATTTCTAAAGATCAATTAAATTATTTAAATTTTAGATACAGCATGACACCATCTGGAGAAATTAAATATAGAGAAACAAATATAAATACTGAAACAATTGAGCTTACTAAAGAAAAGTCAATTTCAGACGTAAATTTCTTTTTTAATGCTCTAAAATATTCTTACACAGGTTATATTTATTTTAGATGAAGTGAAGTATGGAATAATGCCAAAAATAAAATCATAGATTCCATAAATTCATACGAAGATAAGATTACTTCAAAAGATTTGGAAAAAATCCTTTTTAATAATTTAAATTTTGTACAAGATGGACACTTTTCTATAAATTTTAATTCCCCATTGCAAAAATCAAATTTTTATTATTCAGAAGAGTTTGAAGTAAAAGAAGATGAGCAAGGTTATTATATTAACTATTCAAATAATAAATGGTATATAGAAATACCTGAAAATAAAGAAAATAATTTAATTAAAAACGATACAAAAATTTTTGTTCTCATAGATAGTAATACAGCTTCATCTGGAGAAGCTTTTATTGAGCTTTTAAAAAATATTGAAAATGTCATATTTGTGGGAACAAATACTTCTGGTGTACTTATTGGTGAGGCTAGTGTAGAATGTGTTTTGCCAAATTCAAAAATAACTATTATTTATGGAAGTAATTTGAGATTATACAATGGTTTTACTGAAGGAGTTGGTTTTGAACCAGATATTTGGATTAACTCATATGATTCCCTAGATAGAGTTTTAAAATTTATAGATTAAAAAAATAAGGACTTAGATTAAATCTAAGTCTTTATTTATTACAACTCTCTAATTTCTTATTATACCTACCGACAATTTTAAATTTTTTACGTTTTATTATCCAATCTATAATTCCAGATATAAAAGCAACTAAATATATAATGGAAAAATATTTTAGAGAATTCCAAAGAATAGTTTTAAAATCAGATTTCATTGGCTGCCTACTACCATGCATTTGCCCAGAATTTGAACCATTGTTCACTTTAGAAAATTCATCTCTATCCCTATGTTCTTCAAAATTATGTTTTTCAAATTCTTCATTATTAACATTCCCACCGTTTTGCAAAGCAAAATTTGAATTCTTTTCATTATGATTATATTGAATATTAAAAGGCATCGACAACCATCTTTTAAATGAAGTAGTCTCAATACTATAACAACCAAGTACAATCATTACAACTGTAATAAAAGCAAAAATAGAATCAAAAATCTTAGAACTTAAACGTGATGATTTTTTTAACACATCAATAATCATTATTCCATGAACTCCTAGATGAATACCCAATAAAACAATAACTAGAGCAGTACAAAAATAATGAACAACCTTCCAAATTCCCCCAACCGAAATATTAAATACAATCTTACTTATAAAGATACCTGATATACAAATAAGTACAAAACAAATTAACAAAGCCAAATTAAGAAATCCACTAAACTTTAAATTTTTAGGCAATTTTGAACTAAAAATTTTTTGCTAACATTAACAACCCAACGCCAATTTAAAACAATATGGATTAAAAACATTCCAAATATAACTAGACCTGCTATTTCATGAAAAACCAGACCAAAATTATTTTTCCTAATAAGTAATATAAATACAATAAGCATTACAAGATCAAGAAATAACTTTATTCCCAACATATTTCGCTTTTTCATTTTTAACCTCCAATAATTACAACTTTCTTATTTCTTCCTCCAATATACTGAATTTACTTTAAAAATAGTTTAAAATTATAAACAAGATGAAAAATCTATTAAAAGGAGTAAATAAAATGAATATTTCAACAATAACAGAAAACGAAATAAACATAGCAATTGTTTCAAGTGATGAAAATTTAATAACTGATGCTCAATCAGCACTTGATTTAATCATGAGTGTGGAATATGAAACAAATTCTAATAGAATCGTAATTAATAAAGATAATATTTGTGAAGAATTCTTTATTCTTAGTTCTGGAATAGCAGGAGAAATTTTACAAAAATTTGTAAATTATGGATTTAAAATTGCAATTTATGGAGATTATTCAAAATATACAAGCAAACCATTAAAAGATTTTATATATGAAAGCAATCTAGGTCAAAATATATTTTTTGTAAATACAAAGAATGAAGCAATAGAAAGATTAAAATCAATTTCTTAAAAAATCAAAAATTAAGCACCTATACCTTTCGATATAAGTGCTTAATTTTAAAAATATAAGTTTATAGAATTATACAAATTAATCCGCCACTACCTTCATTAACAATTTTTTGTAATGTTTTTTGGATTTTAGCTTGTACATCTTCTGGCATTTTATATAATTTATTTTGAAGTCCCTCTTTAACTAAAACTTCTAAACTCTTACCAAACATATTTGATTGCCACATACTTGATGGATCATTTTCAAATTGCTCAAGAAGTGATTTAACTAACTCTTCTGTCTCTCTCTCTGTTCCCATAATTGGAGAAATTTCTGTTTGAATATCTGCCTTTATTAAGTGAAGAGATGGAGCAGATGCTTTTAGTTTTACTCCGTAACGAGCACCTTGTCTTATTATTTCAGGCTCTTCAAATTTCATTTCAGAAAGTTGTGGAGCAACTAATCCATATCCAGTTTCTCTAACATCGTTTAATGCTCTTTCAACCTTATCATATTCAACTTTAGCTCTGTAAAGTTCTTTAATAAGTTCTAGTAAACGTCCCTCATCATTTATTTCTTCATTACAAATTTCACTTAAAACTTTAAAGAATATATTATTATGGATATTAAATTTCAATTTTGATTTTCCATTTCCAAGACTTGTTTCCATAACATCTATTCCACTTAAAAACTCGTCTCTTTCCGTAATATACTCAGCAATTTTTTCAATATCACTTATTTTGTTTATATCTTGACTCATTTCTTTTATAAGAGTTATAAAATTTTGCTTTAACCAATGCTTAGAATCAAGACCATTTATCCAACTTGGTAAATCAATATGAAGTTCTTTTACTGGGAATTCTGTTAATACTTGTTTAAATAATTTCTCAATGCTATTCTCATCCATTTTTGCTATATCTATAGCAACAACTGGCACATCATATTTTTCTTCAAGAGAAAGTCTTAACTCTTCAGTTTCTACAGTATTTGGATGTTTTGTATTTAATACTACAACAAATGGTTTGTTTATACTTTTTAGATCAAGTATAACTCTTTCCTCAGCTTCAACATAACTATCTCTATCAATTCCTGTGAATGATCCATCAGTAGTAACCACAACTCCAACAGTTGAATGATCTGTTATTACTTTTCTTGTACCAATTTCAGCTGCTTCCTCAAATGGAATCTCCTCTTCAAACCAAGGTGTCTTTACCATTTTTGGAGAGTCTCCTTCTAAATGACCTAAAGCTTCATCGACTATGTATCCAACACAAACAACTAATCTAACTTTCAATTTTAAATTTTCATTGAAACTTATCTCTATTGCTTCGTTTGGAATAAATTTTGGCTCTGTTGTGTGAATGCTTTTTCCAGAACCACTTTGTGGTAATTCGTCTTTTGCCCTCTCCTTTTTAAATGTATTCTCAATTCGTGGAATTACCATCTTATCCATGAACGTTTTAACGAAAGTAGATTTTCCTGTTCTTACTGGACCAACAACTCCAATATAAATATCTCCTTGAGTTCTTTTTGCTATATCTTCGTATATGTTTAAGTTTTCCAATCTAAGTACCTCCACAATTTTAAACTTAATCTATTAAATATATATTTTCTTTTTTTCCGTTTATTCCAAATTAATATTTTTTGAAATAAATTTTTGCAAAATAAAATTCCTATAGGAAAAATCCCATAGGAATAATTATGAAAATTATAATTTCAATATTTCATCTTTTTTATCTCTTGACATGAGCTTACTCTCTATTAAATTTAAATCTCTATTATTGAATAATACTTCGTATAAAGATTCTATAATTGGCACTTCTATATTTTTTTCTTTAGAAATTTCATAGAATATTTTACAAGCATTAACTCCCTCAACAACCATTCCAATTTGCTCAATAGCCTCATCTAATTTCTTACCTTTTCCAATTAATAAACCACATTGTCTATTTCTACTATGATCACTTAGACAAGTTACTATTAAATCTCCAATTCCAGTAAGTCCAAAAAATGTTTCAACATTTGCTCCAAGAGAAACTCCTATTCTTACAATGTCATGGAGGGAACGAGTCATTATAGCTGCATTTGAATTATCTCCATAACCCATTCCAGTTATAACTCCTACTGCTAAAGCTATAACATTTTTTATAGCTCCACCAACTTCAACACCAATTATATCTGGATTAGTATAAATTCTAAGAACATCATTTGATAGAGTATCGCGAATTAACTCAGCGTATTTCATATTTTTTGAAGTTGAAACTAATGCTGTTGGTTTTTTAGATGCAATTTCTTCAGCATGACTTGGACCTGATAAAATTACAATTGGATTATTAGGCAATTCCTCTTCCAAAACTTCTGACAATCTTTTATGAGTATCTTTTTCAAAACCCTTTGCCAAACAAATAATTATACTTTTCTCGCTAACCTTATTTTTAATTTTTGAAGCCATATCTCTTATTGCCTGTGACGGCAATGAGAAAAATATTATATCACTATCACTTACTGCTTCATTTAAATCATTTGTGGCAACAATTCCTTCTGGTATATGTATGTGTTTAAGGTATTTTATATTTTTACTTCCATTATTAATACCCTCAACCACATCTAAATTTCTATCAAACATTTTTATTCCAAAATTATATTTTGAAAAAATCACAGCCAAAGCTGTCCCAAAACTTCCACTCCCTAAAAATGTCAAATTCATTCTTTATTTTTCCTTTCCTTATATTGTATATCTATTCCTGTTCCCTCAAAATCAAAATTCTCTCTAATCTGATTATGTAGATATCTCGTATAAGAAAAATGCAGTGTAGATTCATCGTTTATAAAGAATACAAATTTTGGAGGTTTAATATCAACTTGCGTACAATAATAAATTTTAAGTCTTTTTAGTCCAACAATTGGAGGCTCTTTTATCATTACAGCTCTTCCAATAATATCATTTAAAACTCCTGTTTGTATTCTTCTTGAATAATTTTCATAACATTTCTTAGCTATCTTCAACACATTCTGAACTCTTTGTCCTGTTAAAGCTGATATAAATAAATATGGTGCGTATGTAACAAAACTAAGAGAATTTTGAATGTTTTTCTTGAATTCATTATACGTATTATTATCCTTCTCCACAACATCCCATTTATTTACTACGATCATGATAGCTTTATTTCTTTCGTGAGCATATCCAAGAATTTTTTCATCTTGCTCCGTAACTCCTTGAGTTGCATCTATAACCAAAATACAAACATCACATCTATCTATGCTGTATAAACTACGTATCGCACTATAATGTTCAACGTTCTCTTTTATTTTTGCTTTCTTTCTAAGACCAGCCGTATCTATTAAAATAAATTTGTCTTCACCGTCTTCAAAATATGTATCAATAGAATCTCTTGTTGTCCCTGCAACATCACTAACAATAGAACGAGTTTGTCCTAAGATTTTATTTATAAGAGAAGATTTTCCTGCATTTGGTTTTCCAACCACAGCAATCTTAATTGTATCATCTTCCTCTTGAGATTCATCAAATTCATCAAAATGTTTTACAACTTCATCGAGCATATCTCCAAGACCAAGAGCTTGAGTTGAAGAAATAGGAACTGGCTCTCCTAAACCGAATTCATAAAACTCATATAAATTCATTTCATCTTTCTTAGAATCAATTTTATTTACAGCAAGAACGATTGGCTTTTTACTTTTCCTAAGCATTCTAGCAACTTCTCTATCACCATCGACCAAACCTGCTTTACCATCTAAAACAAAAATTATAACATCAGCGGTTTCAATTGCAAGCTCACTTTGAATACGCATATTTTTAAACATATCATCATTTGTCTTAAGCTCAATTCCACCTGTATCAATCATTGTAAATTTATATTTAAGCCACTCAGCATCTCTATAAATTCTATCTCTAGTAACTCCTGGTGAATCATCAA
The DNA here is from genome assembly GCA_017889345.1 of Clostridiales bacterium. Taxonomy (GTDB): domain Bacteria; phylum Bacillota; class Clostridia; order Clostridiales; family Clostridiaceae; genus Dwaynesavagella. The sequence goes on from JAGHEJ010000039.1 coordinate 7,647, forward strand.
CTATCGAAACTCTATCTCCAACAATTCTATTAAACAATGTAGACTTACCTACATTGGGACGTCCAACTATTGCAACAATTGGTTTTTTCATTACTGCTCCTCCGCTTAACTTTATAAATAAAATATAAAACAAGTATAACATATTTGAAACAAAAAAATAAACCAGCGTATACACACTGGTTTGTAAAATTACTCACGCAATCTTCTCTTAAAAAATTCTCCTGATTTTAAATACATTATGTTTTCACAAATATTGTTTATGTGATCTCCTGCTCTCTCAAAGAATTTGATCATAAATAAAGTTTGAACTCCAATTGCATTACTTATTTGTCCATTATTCATTTGATTCATTACATTTGTGAAAAGATCATAATATTTGCTGTCTATCGCTTCATCGCTTTCATATATTTCAATAGCTTTCTTCTTATCATTATTTATATAAGCTTCAACAACTTCTGTAATCATTTTTCTTATTACTCCTGAGAAATACTCAGCAATTTTATAATCTAAATGTTCATCTTCAGGAATATACATAGAAACTTTTGCAAGGTCAACTGCATAATCACCAATTCTCTCTAAATCTTGTATTACTTTAATTGAAGTAAATAGTCTTCTTAAATCACTTGCAAGAGGAGTTTGTGTTGCAATGAGTTTTAAACATTTATACTCAATTTCTTCTTTAAGTAAATCAATCTTATCGTCATCTTCAATTATAATTTTTGCAAGCTCAGTATCCTTGCTTTTTAATACGCTTTCAGCTTTTTCAAACTGACCAACAACAAGATTACCAAGTTCAACCAAAGCTTCATTCAATTCATTTAATACTTTTTCAAATTTTTCACGCATAACAAAACCTCCTTTTTTATTTTATCCAAATCTACCAGTAATATAATCTTCTGTCAACTTATTAGATGGATTTTGGAATATCTTTTCCGTTTTATCCATTTCTTTAAGTTCTCCATTTAAAAAGAATGCTGTATAATCAGAAATTCTTCCTGCTTGTTGCATGTTATGAGTTACGATAACTATCGTATATTTCTTTCTTAGCTTTGTTAAAAGTTCCTCAACCTTCATTGTTGAAATTGGATCAAGAGCTGATGTCGGCTCGTCCATTAATATAATTTTTGGTTGAGTAGCAAGACAACGAGCAATACAAAGTCTTTGTTGTTGTCCTCCTGATAAATTGTAAGCACTTTTCTTAAGATCATCTTTAACCTCATCCCAAAGAGCAACATCTCTAAGTGTAGTTTCAACAAGCTCATCTAAAACTTTTTTATCTCTTATTCCATAATTTCTTGGAGCGAAAACTATATTATCATAAATAGATTTTGGAAATGGATTTGGCTTTTGGAAAACTAATCCAACATCTTTTCTAAGTAAAACAACATCTTGCTCTTTTATATCTTTTCCATCTAAAAGAATTTTTCCAGTATATCTTGCATAGTCAAACATTTCATTCATTCTGTTTAAATTTCTAAGAAATGTTGACTTACCACATCCAGATGGTCCTATTAAAGCTGTAACTTTATTTTCATAAATGTCCATGTTTATATCAAACAAAGTTTGTTTTTGTCCATAATAGAAATTTAAATTTTCAACCTTTATAATAGCCTTTTTCATTGATTATTCCCTTCCATCACCTATTAATCGTATTTTTTCTCAAATTTCTTCCTTATAATAATGGCTAAAATATTAAACATAAAAACAATTATCAATAACACAATTATTCCTGAAGAAGCTAGTTCTTGAAACGCAACTTCTGGTCTTGATGTCCAGTTATAAATTTGTATTGGTAAAACTGTAAATCCATCTAAAATATTTTGAGGTAAAAACCTAACAAAAGTTGCAGCTCCAACTACAATAAGTGGAGAAGCTTCTCCAATTGCACGAGCTAAAGCAAGTATAATTCCCGTAGAAATATTTGATACTGCACAAGGAATGACAACTCCTTTAATTGCTTGCCATTTTGTTACCCCTAGAGCCAATGCTCCCTCATAAAAAGAGTATGGAACAGTTTTTATTGCTTCTTGTGAAGAAATGATTATTGGAGATAAAACTAATAATGATAAAGTTAATGCTCCTGAAAGAATACTTGATCCAAACATAAAGAATTTAACAAACACACCTAGCCCCAATATACCGTAAACAATCGCTGGAACTCCTGCTAAGTTTTGAATATTTAATTTTATAAACTCTGTTAACTTTGTTGGTTTTGCATATAATTCAAGATAAATTGCTGTACCAATTCCAAGAGGAACAGAAATCAAAATAGTTAGAATTAAAATATACAAACTTCCAACTATTGCTGGTAAAATTCCTGCCTTTGCAGGTCTACTTGAAGTATAGCTTGTTAAAAACTGCCAGTCCAAATTTTTAAGTCCTTTTGAGAATATTTGAATCAATAAAGCAACTAGAAAAATAATTCCAATAGATGTTGCTATTATTGTAATAATTTTCAAAGCCTTCTCTTTAACTTTTCTCTTTTTCAGATTGGTCTTCATAATCTCTTCATTAAACAACTCTTTTTCCATTTTTATACTACCCTTCTACCTTATAATTTATGTTTGCTTTTATTTATAATTTTTCTTGCAACAATGTTTAAGATTAATGTTAAAAAGAATAATATAGCTCCGCAGACAAAAATAGTTTTATACTCAATAGAATTGTAGGAAACATCTCCCATACTCACATTCGCCATGTAAGTTGTTAGAGTCTGAACGCTTTTCAATGGATTTACATTAAGCAATGGATTGCTTCCAGATGCTATTGCAACTACCATCGTTTCTCCAATAGCTCTCGAAATTGCCAAAATAAATGATGATATAATCCCTGATTTAGCTGCTGGAATTAAAACTTTTGCCGTAACCTCATACTTCGTGCTTCCAAGAGCATACGCCCCTCTCTTTATTGAACCTGGAACACTTCTTAAGGCATCTTCACTTAATGATGCAATCATTGGTATAATCATTATTCCAATTGCAATCCCAGCACTTAGGGCATTATATATCTCCAAACTATGTATAAATGTTTTAAGTAACGGTGTAATAAATGTAAGAGCAAAGAAACCATAAACAACTGACGGAATAAATGCTAGTATTTCTAAAATTGGTTTTAAAAAGCTACGTACTTTTTTAGACGCATACTCACTTAAATAAACAGCTATTAATAATCCTAAAGGTATTGCGATAACACAAGATATTACAGCTATCATTATTGTTCCAATTATTAAAGTCATTATGTTATAAGTTGGTTTGCTAAGTAATGGATTCCAAGAATCTCCTTTAAATAGATCAAAAAAACTTACTTCTTTGAAAAAATCTTTAGCTTCAAATAATAATAGTACGACTATTGCTACAGTTATTAGTATGGATATCATTGCAAAAATCTTTAATACAAATTCGATTAGCTTTTCCTTCACTTAATAAATCCTCCCAAATATTAAACTGAAATTACAATTTTGTAATTATCAGTTATAAAAATTTTATTTAAGATCCTCTAATTGAGAATTGTAATTTTCTTGAGTTAATGGTACAAGGTTTACTTCACTTGCAAGTGAAAAAACATTTGTTAGATAAAAAGTTAAAAATGCGTTTATCTCAGGTCTTGATAAATCATTTCTATCATAATAAATAAATAATGGTCTCGCTAATAAATAACTTTCATCATTTATGGTTTCTGGAGAAGGAGCAACCCCATCAATCGAAACTAACTTTACTTTGTCTTTGTTAGCTTCATAATAACTATATCCAAAATATCCAATTGCATATTTATCTTCGCTTACACCTCTGATTAATATGTTGTCATCTTCACTTAAAATTGCATCTTCTCTTTGAGATTTAGCTTCATGGTTTACAACCTCTGTAAAAAATTCAAAAGTTCCTGATGCTGTACCTGGAGTATAAACTTTTATCTTTTCTTTTGGGAATCCTTCTCTAACATCGCTCCAATATATTGCAGGATCTTCTTGTCTAAAAATATGGTTTAATTCCTCATGAGTTAAATCAGTTGCAAAATCATTTTGTGGATTAACTACAACAGAAATTCCATCACTTGCAACAACTAATCTCCCAACATCTATTCCATTTGATGTAGCTTTTTCAAGTTCTTTATCTTTAATTTCTCTTGAAGCATTTACTATATCAATATCTCCATTAGAAAATTTTTGAAGTCCTCCACCTGATCCAGACTCACCAATAGAAACTCTTACTCCTCGTTCTACATCTGAGAATTCTTCAGCAACAATTTCTGTTATTGGATATACAGTGGACGAACCGTCAATAACTATATTTCCTTTTAAACCTGATCCAGAATTACTTGAACCACAGGACACAAATGTGAAAAATAATAATCCTATGGAAAATAATCTAGCCAAACGTCTATTCATAAAATTTCCCCCTAAAACACTTTTCAATCTAATTGTAAAATATGTTGGTTAAATTAATATTTTATAAATGTTAAATCTAGATTAAATATTCTAAATTCATTACTAAAAAAATAAGCAAGGTAATTTGTAATCAAATTATCTTGCTTAAATTTTTGGCACTTTTATAACAAATGTTGCCCCACATATTTCATTGTTAAAAACTTCTATACTTCCATTTAATTTTTTTATAGAACTTTCTACAATTGAAAGTCCAAGTCCTGTTCCACGACTTTTAGTTTTTGAATTTAAAACCTTATAAAATCTTCCAAATATATCTTCAATTTCATTTTCAGGTATTCCAATACCATCATCAGAAAATTCTATAAATACATTTTCATTATCCTCATAACAAATAATTTTTAAAGTTGTTCCAAAAGAGTGTTTAATCGAATTATCTATTATATTGATGAAAATTTGACGCAAATATTTTTCACAACCTAATATTACAACTGAATTTTCTGGCAAAATTATTTTAAATTTTGTTTTATCTATTTGTGGAATTAATAATTGTTTTATACTAAACAAAAGTTTAGTTATATCAATTTTTTGTTTGTTAATATCATTCTGCGTTTCAATCTCAGAAAATATTAAAATATCACTTATTAAATTATTTAATCTTATAGCCTCTCTATTTATGATGTCATAAAACATTTGACGATCCTCTTCCTCCTCAACATTTTTTAGAGTTTCTGAGAATCCAATTATAGAAGTAAGAGGAGTTTTTAATTCGTGAGTAATATTAGATACAAACTCTTTACTCATTTGATCAAGTTTTTTGTATTCGGAAATATTTTTGAATTTGTATATTTTATATTCATCCGTAATATTTAAAACAGAACATAAAATATTTATATTTGTATATTTAGATGGCACTTCAAAATTTTCTGGCTTATAAAATTTCAAAATCCAATACAAACTTGTATCATTTATATTTTTATTAAGAAATTCCATCTTACTTTGTAAATTAAATAATTTTAAAGTTTCGTCATTCAAATAACTAATAGTATTTTTATTATCAATGATTAATATTCCCTCATCAAAAACATCAATTAAATTTTTTAAAATATAATTTTGTTCATTAATCAAATTATTTTTCCTATGAATTTTATTTATCTTAATTTTTAACAAATCAATTATATTTTTTAATCTGAAATCTTTTTTGTTGGCCGTGTTTACAAAACTCTCTAAATAATTTTGAGAATTTATTTTAATAATTCCAATTAATATATTTTTGACTTTCTTACTATAAGAATAGAAACATATGAGAAATATAATTCCAGAAATTAAAATCCCTAAAACTAATCCTAAGATTATCATGTCTTATTTAAAATTAAATTTATATCCAATTCCTCTAACCGTCTCAATCAAAATTGGATTTTTATCATCATCTTCTATTTTTTTACGAAGGCTTCTAATATGTACATCAACTGTTCTGGTTTCGCCAACGTAATTATATCCCCATATACTATCCAAAATATATTCTCTTGTAAAAACACGCCCATCACTTTTTATAAGCATGGCCAAAAGTTCAAACTCCTTAAAAGTCATCTCAAGTTTTACACCATTTTTATAAACTTCTCGTTTTTTTAGATCTACTTTTACATCTCCAAACTCAAAATTTTTAGACTCTAACATAGATACTTTGCTATTTAATTTTTGCATTCGTCTAAATACTGCATTAATTCTTGCAATAATTTCTTTGACAGAAAACGGCTTACAAATATAATCATCTGCTCCCAATTCAAAAGCTAACACCTTATCAAATTCTCTACTTTTTGAAGAAAGAATAATAATAGGAATATCTTTCGTATACTCATTCTCAGAAAGTTCTTTACAAATTTCAAATCCATCTTTCTCAGGAAGCATTAAGTCAAGCAAAATAAGCTCAGAATTAAACTGAATAACATTTTCTACAATATCTAGCCCATGGGAAACATAATCTACATTAAAATTATTTTTAATAAGATTGTACTTGAGTAATTCTGCAATACTAGCATCATCTTCAACTATCAAAATCCTTTTATTATCACTCATAAAATTTTATATCCTTTGCGAAGTTTAATTAATAAAGATAAATGAGAATATTCTATTTAATGATTCTTTGTCTCTTCTATAAGAATAAAACTTTACGTCATTACTACAATGTGTACAATAATTTATAAGATTTATATTTTGTTCTAGAATCCCTTTACTTACAACAGAATTTTTAATACATTCAATCATGTTCAAATTATTTCCATAAAAAATATTAGGATTATTTTTAAATCTATGGTGATTAAGAAATTTTTCTCTCAAATCATCTTGAATTTCATAACAACATTTCATATTGTGTGGTCCAATATAAATAGTTATATCTTCCGCCTTTGAATTATATTTTTGAATGAATATATCAATAGCATTTAAAAATATTTCGTTATAAACACCCTTCCAACCACTATGTACAGCTGAAACAATTCCCTTATTTTCATCAAACAAAAAAATCGGCACGCAATCTGCCGTAAATACACCAACTGCTCTATTTTTTTGAGTAGTTATAAGCCCGTCCCCTTCAACTCTAGAAACGAAATCCTCATCACAAACATGAACAATATCACTATGAGTTTGAGAAACGGTATATATTTCGGACAATCCAAAAGATTTCTTTATAAAATCCATGTTTTCTTTGTAATTATCAAATTTTGGATGTATTCCAAAATCAGTATTAGCAGTGGTAACAACCATCAAAATGTTTTGTACTTTTTTATGCAAAAAATATTTCTCGTCAATTTTAATTAATTCCATATAAAACTCACCTTATATTAATTTTAATTACTCGGTTGCAATAAATCAAGATTAGTTCCATCAATTAATATAACATCAATTCCAATTTTAATTATTTTATCCCAAGGTATCTCAATGTAATTATTTTTTGAGAACCAAGAATTTCGATAATAAGCAATTAAAATTGAAGTTACAATTTGCCTATCGGTATCAATTTTAAAATCATTTATGTATCCAATTTTACCTCCTATACTTACGTCTATTATCTCCATAGTTTTAAGATTATTTAATGAAAATTCTCCATCATACATAAAAATTTTTCCTCATAATTTTAATAAAAATTTTTATTAATCTATATGATGATAAAAATATATTTATACTTTTCATGAAAGAATAGTTATAATAGTATAGATAAATAATAAAGATAAATTGTCGGAAAGGGGGAACATTATGACATTAAGTTTTAAAGATTTAAATTGTTCTAAATGTGCAGAAAAAATAAAAAATGAGCTTTCGAAAACTTCATACATTTCAAATGTTAATGTAGATGTTCTTAATCAAAAATTACATTTAGAATTTAATGACGCATCAAATATAAATCAAAAAATTGCTGATATTAAAGAACTTTGTATAAAAATAGAACCTGAAATGAGTTTCATTGATTCATTAAACTCAGAAAATACGAACAAAAATTTCAAACTTTATTTGTTTGTGATAGGTATAATTTTAACAATTCTTTCTTTCTTTTTAAAAGTTCCTATACAAATTGAATTTTTAATATGTTTTATAGCCTACATTTTAATTGGAAACAATGTATTGCAAAAAACATTTTTCAATATAAAAAAGGGAATTTGGTTTGATGAAAACACATTAATGACCATTGCTACAATTTGTGCCTTCGCTATTGGGGAGTTTCAAGAAGCTGTAGCAGTTATGATCTTTTCACGAGTAGGTGAAATGATTCAGGATAAAGCCATAAATAAATCTAGAGCATCAATTACTAAATTGATGGATATAAAACCTGAAACGGCAAACATTTTAATTGATAATACAATTAAAACCATTCATCCAAGTCAAGTAAAAATTGGAGATATAATTGTTGTAAAACCTGGTGAAAAAATTCCATTAGATGGGGAAATTATTTTCGGAGAGTCTTCACTAGACACAAAAGCTCTAACTGGTGAGTCTTTACCAAGAAATGTTAAAGAAAATGATTCTGTTTTATCAGGATGTATAAACATAGATTCTCTTATTAAGATAAAAGTCTCATCTAAATTTGAAGACTCAACTGTTTTAAAAATATTAAATATGGTTGAGAATGCTAACTCCAAAAAATCTAATACCGAAACTTTCATAACAAAATTTGCAAAAATCTATACCCCAATCATTGTAATCATAGCTCTTATAATTGGAATACTCCCTCCTCTTCTCATAAACGGAGAAAATTTTTCAACATGGATATATAGAGCATCAATATTTTTAGTTATATCTTGTCCTTGTGCATTAGTCATATCAATTCCTTTAAGTTTTTTCAGTGGAATCGGAGTTGCATCTAAAAACGGAATCTTAGTTAAAGGTAGTAACTATCTAGAAGCACTAAACAATGTGTCTACTGTAATTTTTGATAAGACAGGTACTTTAACAGAAGGAAAATTTTTCATAACAAAAATTGAACCAAACAATTGTAGTAAAGAGGAACTAATGGAATCAGCAGCCATTGCCGAAAGTTTTTCAAATCACCCAATTGCAAAATCAATCGTTGAACATTACAACAAAAATATTGATAAAACACAAATTAAAAAGTATGAAGAAATTGCTGGACACGGAATCACAATAACATTAGACAATGATTTCATTATTGCTGGAAATGATAAACTAATGAAAAAATTCAATATTTCTATAAAAGAGACAACTCAAGATATTGGAACAAAAATTTACGTTGCAAAAAATAATTCTTACATGGGATATATTTTAATTTCAGATAAACTAAAAACAAATACTCATAAAACAATATCTGATTTGAAAAAATTTGGAATTAAGAACACTGTGATGCTCACAGGAGATGACAAAACCATAGCTCAAAATATTTGCGACCAAATTGGAATAACAAAGTTTTATCCAGAATTACTCCCTAACCAAAAAGTTGAACACGTAGAAGAACTTATAAAATCAAAAAATCCAAAATCCCATTTAGTATTTGTTGGAGATGGTATAAACGATGCCCCATCACTTGCAATAGCAGACGTTGGAGTATCAATGGGAGGAGTTGGATCTGATGCAGCAATAGAAGCATCTGACATAGTTTTAATAGATGATGATCCATATAAACTTGTAAAAGCAATGAAAATCGCAAAAATCACAAGAAGAGTTTCAATAGAGAACATTTCAATTTCTCTTGGAGTCAAACTACTTGTAATAATTCTAGCCACATTTGGATTTTCATCCATATGGGCTGCTATCTTATCTGATGTTGGTGTATCACTGATTGTAATAATAAATTCTGTTAAAATTTTAAATAAAGAGATATAAAAAACAAGAAAGCTATCTAAATTAATTAGATAGCCTTTATTTTATATATATTTTCTCATATGTTTAAGCGCAGTTTTTTCAAGTCTTGAAACTTGAGCTTGAGAAATTCCAATCTCTTCTGCAACTTCCATTTGAGTTTTTCCCGTAAAAAATCTAAGATTTAAAATCATTGTCTCTCTTTTATTTAATTTTTTCATTGCCTCTTTAATAGATATATCTTCAATCCAATTCTCATCACAATTCTTTGCATCACTTATTTGATCCAACACAAAAATTGAATCTCCTCCATCGTGATAAATAGGTTCAAACAAAGAAACAGGATCTTGAATTGCATCTAATGCAAATACAACATCTTCTCTTGGAACATCTAACTCTTTTGCTATTTGAGATATAGTAGGCTCCTTATTATTTTCAAGAATTAATTTATCCTTAACAATCAACGCTTTATAAGCTATATCTCTTAACGATCTACTAACTCTTATAGCATTATTATCTCTTAAATATCTACGAATTTCTCCTATAATCATAGGAACTGCGTAAGTAGAAAATTTTACATTTTGACTTAAATCAAAATTATCTAACGCTTTTATGAGACCAATACACCCTACTTGAAATAAGTCATCTACATTTTCTCCTCGATTGTTAAATCTATGTATAACACTTAATACCAACCTCAAATTTCCTTGAATAAAAGTTTCTCTTGCTGTAGTATCTCCACTTCTCATTTTAAGTAAAAGTTCTTTCATTTCTTTATCTTTAAGCACTGGTAATTTTGATGTATTAACTCCACATATTTCAACCTTACTTATCATAATATCAGTCCCTTCAGAGTACTTAATCCTCTTTAGAGTATAACCGACATTATTCGATTTTATTCATTCTTTTTAACTCTTTTGTAAATATTTTGTAGTAATTTTAGAGCATTTTATTTATTTCTTTCTTCAACTTCTTGATTATTCTCTTCTCAAGACGAGATATATAAGATTGAGAAATACCTAAAAGATCCGCAACTTCTTTTTGAGTTTTTTCAATTGTACCATTTAATCCAAATCTCAAAGAAATAATTTCATGTTCCCTATTATTTAAAGAATCCATAGCAATAACAAGAAGGGTCTTGTCCACTTCTTCCTCAATAAATTCAAAAACATTATTTTCATCTGAGCCAAGTATGTCAGATAATAAAAGTTCATTTCCATCCCAATCAGTATTTAAAGGTTCATAGAAAGATATTTCTCCCTTAACCTTATTTGATCTTCTTAAATACATTAAAATTTCATTTTCAATACATCTAGACGCATATGTAGCTAATTTAATTTTCTTATCTGGATTAAAAGTATTTACTGCTTTAATTAAACCAATTGTGCCAACTGAAATTAAATCCTCAACCATAATTCCAGTATTTTCAAATTTCTTTGCAATATATACAACTAACCTTAAATTTCTCTCAATAAGAATTGTGCGTGTACTATCATTATCTTCTAATAATAATTTATTTATTAAGTCATCTTCCTCATCGCGTGTTAAAGGAGGTGGTAAAGCATCGCTACTTCCTATATAAAAAATAAATTTCGTCATTCCCTTTAATCGGAAAACTAAATTATTAATTAAGATTATAATTTTTTTCATTATTCTCCCCCTAAATTATACATCTCGATAATATTGCCTCAAATCGTTTTTCAGAATCTAAACATGTTTGTGTTGTACACAATATAACATCTGTATAGAATTCATTAGAACTATTTTTGAAATGTACATTTCTTACTTTCACCCCTTCAAAATAAGAAGTACTTCCTGTTATAACCTTATATGGAATTTTATAAAACTGTTTTTCATTATAGAAAATTCCTGGCATGCATCTTGTCTCAACAATTATTACTGGTAGACCGGTTACAGGTTCACGTAATTCATTACCAGTATCCAAGAACCCCTTAAACTTATAGACTCTTTTGTCATGCTTTAAAGTTATATTAAATATGTAATTATCAAAAAAGGTATTCTTTTTTATATATTTTTTTGCTATATCAGATATGACAAAAACAAGTAGAAAAATTACTAAAACAAATAAATAATTTACATTTTCAAAATTATTATTGCAAAATGATACGACGCCAAATAACAAAAACGAAACCGTAATCAATGTAATAATTATTTGAAGAAAATATTGGATAGTAAATTTAGGAATGCAAAAATATATATTGGCCAAAAACGAAATTAAAATTACAAAGAATAGATATACAATAGAATTTAAATTTAAAAATATAATTGTACATAATAACGAAGAAATTAAAGATGATAAAATCAATTTACGCAAATCTATTTTAAAATTGAGCATCTTAAAACTAATATAGAACACAAATAAATTAAAAATAAAGTTCTCGAATACTAAAAGGTCAAAATAAATAGTCATATTTAACTGCCCCTTTTAAAATCATTTCTATATTATAAAGATTTCCATATTAAAATTTTGTTGTTTTTACTGTTACGCTGAACAAATTTTTGTATAATATTTTACATTGTTCTCACCAAAAAAATAAAAGCCACCATCACGGTAGCTTCTCAAAAATTATTTATTAAAATCTCTCTTTCTTAAGAAAGCAGGAATTCCAAAATCATCATCTTTATCACTAGTTAATTTGAAATCCTTCTTCTCTTCAACCTTCTTAGCTGATTCTTCTTCAGACTTAGGAGCTTCTTTTTTAGGAGTTAATATCTCATCTTTTATTATCTCACTAACTTTTTTATTTGAACTTCCTTCAAACCCTGTAGCTATAAGAGTTACTCTGATCTCATCTTTTAAATCTTCATCAATTACAGCACCAAACATAAATACTGCATCTTCATCAGTAGATTCTTGAACCATATTACCTGCTTCATGTATTTCATGTAATGATAAATCTGGTCCTCCAGTAACGTTCATCAAAACTCCTGTAGCTCCAATAATTGATGTTTCTAATAATGGTGATGAAATAGCTTGTTTAGCAGCTTCTATCGCTCTATTTTCACCAGTTCCTCTTCCAATTCCCATATGAGCAAGTCCCTTATCACTCATAATCGCCTTAACATCAGCAAAGTCTCTGTTAACTATACCAGGAATAGTTATAAGGTCTGATATACCTTGAACACCTTGTCTTAAAACATCATCTGCCTTCTTAAATGCTTCAAGTAATGAAGTCTTTTTATCAACCATCGTTAATAAACGTTCGTTTGGTATTGTTACAAGAGTATCAACTTTACTCATTAAATTTGCAATTCCCATATCAGCTTGAATCATTCTCTTTCTTCCTTCAAATGGGAAAGGTTTCGTAACAACCCCAACCGTTAATATTCCTAAAGATTTTGCTATCTCAGCAACAACAGGTGCAGCTCCAGTTCCAGTTCCTCCACCCATTCCAGCAGTTATAAATACAAGTTCTGCTCCTTGAATAGCATCTTTAATCATATCTTTGCTCTCTTCAGCAGCTTTTTCACCAATCTCAGGATTTGCGCCAGCTCCTAGACCCCTAGTTAATTTTTCACCAATTTGTATTTTAGATTCTGCCTTAGAAAGTCTTAAAGCTTGGTTATCTGTATTAACAACAATAAATTCAACATTTTTCAATCCATCTTCAATCATTCGGTTAACGGCATTCCCACCGCCACCACCGCAGCCAACTACTTTTATTCTTGCATTTTGAAAAATACTATTCATGTCAAAATCTAACACACTAATTCCTCCTATACTAGAAAAATTAAATTTTAACTTCTGTAAAACATATAACTAAATTAATAAATAAAAATAAATAACATTAAATATGTAAATAACTACAGTTCAAGTGATAGTCCCATTTAAAACTCTTTACATATAACATCACAAATAACTTTATACTTATTTCACAATACAAGTTTGAGATATTTGTTAATATTTTTATATTAAGAATATTTTTTTAATTTATATAATACTTTCCATACAAAATAATTTCCCTAGTATAAATATATAAATTATAAAATAATTCAAACTAGACTCAGTTATTCATATTAATCTCATTAAGGTATATTCAACAAAAAAGTCAAAACTCCTTGTTTAATTTTTAAATTTTTCTAAATCTTTTATACTAATATTACGTGAATGATCTGTATGGAACCATTCCTTTTTATTTTTATTAATAATTCCCTGTATAGATATTGGTATCCAAGTAATTATATAAATTGGATATATAAGTACATAATACAAAAACACTCTAAAAGTAAGTTTTGAATCCAAATGTATCATAACTGGAGTTATTAAAAATTGAAATATAAAATAACCCATATATATTAATTCTATAGCTCTAAACTCAAAATCAAATACTTGTCCAAACATCAAGCCCACAATAGACAAAAGTAACTTACACATATTAAATACTGATACAATACCCAAGATTGTTATAACAATAGGTTGCACGGAATACAAAGCACAATCAAGAGATTTAAAATCTTTCTGTTTAATAAACTTTTCTATAAGTTTCCAAAAATATCTGCTAGAAACATCCGCAAATCCCTGCATCCATCTTTTTCTTTGATTCCAAGATTGTTTTAATGTTAGAGGTTTTTCATCATAAACAACAGCATTGTACGCACATACAACTTTTTGATTATTCATTATCAATTTACACGTAAACTCTAAATCCTCTGTAAGACATGTCGCTCCCCAACCTATTTCTTTTAAAGTTTCTATATCCAAACAAAATCCTGTACCAGATAATTGACAAGATAAACCTAAATTATCTCTACAAAGTTGGAATAACCTATTATTACTCCAAAATGCAATAGAATAACTCAAAGTTAACCAATTGTCATCAGGATTCTTACTATCAATATAACCCTGAATAACTTTATAACCATTATTTAATTTTGTATTCATTTCTGTTAGAAAATTTGGAGATACTATGTTATCTGCATCTAAAACTATTATAGCAGAATACTTATCCCCCATTTCAAAAATTTTGTTAAACATCCATTCTAGTGCATAACCTTTTCCCTTTTTCTCAGTATTTTGTCTTTCATACACTAATGCACCTTCTTGTAATGAATATTCAGCTGTTTTATCTGTACAATTATCCGCAATAACAAATACATCATAAAAATCCTTATCATAATTCAACTCATTTAAACTTTTTAAACTATTTGTAATAACTTTTTCTTCATTATGAGCTGCTATAACAACGGCAAACTTATTTTTTTTATCTATTTTTTTATCTTTTTTACTCTTTACAAGAAGTCCTAATACTGAAACTGCTAAATAATAAAATGAAATAATATAAACCAAAGTTACAATTCCCGAAGCTATTTTCTCAATCAAATCAAAAAACAAAATTATTATACCCCCTTAATAGCCACTTCTTTTAATACATTACTACAAGATAAGTTAATAATTCAATATAATTTTTGCAGCAAGCTCCTTGTTAGTAATATTTTCCAATAACACATTTCTAGATATTTTGTAATTTTTATACGCTTCAATAAGCGACATATCTAAAGTACACATACCTAACTTTACCCCATTTTGCATCAAAGGTAAAATATGTTTTGTTTTATTTTCTCGTATACAATTTGCTATACTTAAAGTGTTAATCATTATTTCGTATAAACAAATTTTTTTCATATCTTTATCCAATATCATTTTTTGATTAACTATGCACCTAATTATATTTGATAAATTATTTCTCAAATATATATTATTGGAATCCATTTCAAGTAAAGTATCTATCGTATTTTTTACATTATTAGCATAAATACTCGAAATAACTAACATACCCGCATCACAACATCTCAATATCATTTTCATGACATCATAATTAGGTATATTATCAATTATCAAAATATCTGGATTTTCTTTAAAAGCAGCCTCTATACCTGTTAAATAACTTTCTGTATCTGATCCAATCTCTCTTTGATTTACAATAGAATTATTGTGTTTATAAAGAATTTCTATCGATTCCTCTATAGTAACTATATGTTTAGAAAATTTTCTGCTAATTTGATTAACGATAGATGCTATTGTTGTACTTCTTCCACTTCCAACAGTTCCTGTTATTAAAACTAATCCTTGTTGAAGATTACATATAAAATCAAAAACCTTAGATGGTATCAATAAATCTTCAAATTTTGATGAATCAAGTGAAATAATTTTAATTGATATTGCTAAACTATTTCGTTGTTTAAAAACATTTGCTCTAAAACGTCCTAAACCTGAAATAGAAAATGATTTATCAGCTTCACCATTATTATTTAATAAACTGAAATCTTTACCAAGAATTTCTTTTGCATAAAATTCCGTATCATCCTGATTTAAAATTTTTTCATCTATAATTTCCAATTTTGAATTTATTCTTCCAAATATATTCGCACCAACACTTAAATAAATATCTGAACAATTTTTATCCAATGCATTTTTTAAAATTTCATTTAAATTTATCATAGCATTATGTAAAAGGAACTAACCTATTCCTTATCCCTCTCCATTTAAAACTTTTAGTATATTATGTATTTTTTACCAAATATTCTTTTTTATACAAAAAAATAAACCATTTTTAAAATCCTTTTTAAAAATGGTTTAACTTATTAATACTAATTTTTTAATAGTAACTCCTTATTTAATTTATTTAGTGCCTTTTTTTCAATTCTCGATACATAAGATCTCGATATATTTAATTTTTTAGCTATCTCTTTTTGTGTTTTTATTTTTCCATCTACTAATCCATATCGTAATTTTATTATTATCTGCTCTTTTTCATTTAAAACATCATTTAATTTACTATACATTTTTTTTATAGCTAACTTCTGCTCAACAATATCAACTATTGTATCTTCTCCACTATTTAGTATATCAATCAAAGATATTTCATTTCCTTCTTTATCAGTTCCAATAGGATCTTGTAGAAAAACCTCATTCTTTGTCTTCTTACTATTACGTATTAACATTAAAATTTCATTTTCTATACACCTAGCTGCATAAGTTGCTAACTTAGTACCTTTTGTATAATCAAATGATTCTATTCCTTTTATAAGTCCTATAGATCCAACAGATATTAAATCTTCTACTTCTTTAATGGAGGAAAACTTTTTTGCAATGTGTACAACTAATCTTAAATTTCTTTCAATTAATATGTTTTTAGCCTCTAAATCTCCTGCTTTATATCTATCTATATATTCTTTTTCTTCAGAAGTAGTTAGTGGAACTGGAAATGAATTATTACCAACTATATATCCTGTGAATAAAATAACATTACTTATTATGCTAAACAAACTACCAATCAATGAAAAGTTCCTCCTGCTTTAAGGCTTACTAATATACTATGACCATTTATTTTAAATTCCACACGATTTAAAAATTTGTTACAAAATATTCTACAATCTCTCTAAAAATTGGACCAGCGGTATTACCTCCATACTGTCCCTCCTCATTTATATTTTTTACAAATACGCACATTGAATAATACTTATTCCTATGCTTAAAGTATCCTAAAAGCCATCCATCAGAAACAATATTTTCACCGTCAAAACGTTCTGTGGTTCCTGTCTTAGCACCCGTCTCTATATTATCAAAATATACTTTGTTACCACTTCCATTTTTAACAGTATTTATAAGCATTTCTTTTAAAGCATTTGATGTGCTCTCTTTGAGTATTTTTCTCGTATCATATTCAAACAATTTTATAGTCTCATTATTTTCATTAACAATCTTTTCTACTAAATTTAACTCTTTATATAACCCATCATTCAAAATAGTGTTAATTATTGCTAAAGATTGCAATGGTTCAATTAACATATTTTGTCCCATAGATAAAAATAATGGTCCATCTTCATATTCTTTTGGTGCTGCGTAACTACCATCAACTTCTCTATAATCACTAAATCCCAATACTTTAGTAAAAATTCCTTGATCTTCAGCATAATTACGTATATAATCCCAACCTATAACTTTTCCAATTTCTGCAAAAATATTATTACAAGAAACAGCCAAAGCATCTTCAATATTTAAAGTTCCATGAGTATGTCCTTTGCATAAATTATATCTACTATTATCACAACTAAACATATTAGACTCAGAAAATATTCCTGAATCAATAGCAGCTTCTGCAACAATTAATTTAAAAATCGAACCTGGCACATATCCAAGAGTTGTTGAACCTAACATTATATTTGGATTATATTCATTTTTCTGAGTTAACACCTTTATTTGTCCTGTACTAACTTCAGATATTGCAACAGCAACTTCTTCTAAATCTTTATATTTATCATCTCGAATTATATTTTCAACACCATTTTGCAAATCTTTATTAAGAGTCAATTTCAAATTATTATTATTACCTTGTACAAATGGTTCTCCCGTTTTTAATTCAGTAAAATCTACAATCGGATATTTATTATCTACTATATATTCATGATACGAGTCTTTTGTAGTTTTCTCTTCTATCTCTTTTACCAAAATATTTTCAATAGACCATGCTTCCTTCTCGTTAAATGCGTTATACTCGTACAATTGAACTCCATTTATATCATCTAATGTTTTTAATTTGTCGTAGGTATATTTATCAACTTCAAATTTGAAATTATAATCAGGATTTTCCTCAAATTTCTTTATAAGATCAAAATCCTCATTATAGTTTTTTAAGATAGATATAAATGTAAATATCTTCTCCACTTCTATATTATTGTTGAAATTTTTAAATATGTTAGATTTTATTTGTACTACATATTTTGTATTGAAATCTATCATATTTTCATTTTTATCGTCCAAAAGTTTATATGTAAGATCGCTCGTCCTATATTGTAAATTATATTGATCAAGTGCCATAGAAACATATTTATCTGATTTATTTCCTAATTGTATTGATGCAAGTTTTGCTATAACAATAGCAAGACATCCACAAAATAATATATTGATAAATCTAATTCTCTTTCTGAGCAATTTTTTTCGGTCCATAAAATTATTCCTTTTCCAAAATTTGTTACTATAGACTAAATCTTTCATTTTGGTGGACAAATTATTCAACAAAAAAAAAGATCCAAGATATAAAATCTTGAATCTCTTTTAAATTATCCTAATTGTATTTCATTCTTTCTCATGATTATAAAATCATTTTCTTTAAGCTCCTCATCAACCATTGCTGTAAAAATCATCTGAGCATGATTAGCTTTCTCAATATCTTCTCCTTTTGAATTCTTCATGTTGTTTAACTTAACCTCAAAATTTTCAGTTTTGGGTCTTATTATTTCAACAGTATCTCCATTAAACACTCTATTTCTCTGTTCTATTGTTGCAATTTTAGTTTCTGAATCGTAAGATCTAACAATTCCTACAATTTCATACTCCCTTACATATGTAGCACTTTCATAACTTTGCTCTCCATTTTGTCCGTAGAAAAATCCTGTCGAATATCTTCTATGACTAATTTTCCCAAGGTTTTCAATCCATTTTGGATTAACCTTAAAGTTTTCTGGATCAGCATAATAAGCATCAATAGCTTCTCTGTACATTTTAACAACCATTGCTAAATAAAACACACTTTTCATTCTTCCTTCAATTTTTACAGAAGCAACTCCAGATTTAATAACATCATCAATATGTTCAATCATACATAAATCTTTTGAGTTCATTATATAAGTTCCTGTATCATCTTCAAACACTGGGAAGTATTCATTTGGACGCTTCTCTTCAACAAGATAATATTTATATCTGCAAGCTTGTGAACACGCTCCTTTGTTTGAATCTCTTGAAGTCATATAATTTGAAATTAAACATCTTCCTGAGTAAGCCATGCACATTGCACCATGAACAAAAACTTCAATCTCACAATCTTCTGGTAAATTTTGTACAAACTCTTCAACTTCTTTTAATTTTAATTCTCTCGCAAGAATTATTCTTCTCAATCCATAATCATACCAAAATTTTGCAGTTTCATAATTCATTGCATTAGCTTGTGTACTTAAATGTATATCAAGATTTGTATTATTTTTTACAATAGCAATAACTCCAGGGTCCGCAGCAATAACTCCATCAACATTTAAAGACTCACATTTCTTTACATATTCTGGCAATCCCTTTAAATCAAAATTTCTTGGAATCGCATTAAGCGCTAAATATACTTTTGCATTTCTTTCATGGGCATATTCAACCCCTTCTTTTAATTCCTCAAAATCAAAATTGTCTGCAAAAGCCCTTAAATTTAATCTTGGTCCTCCTACATATACAGCGTCAGCACCATAGTCAATTGCAACTTTTAATTTTTCTAAACTACCCGCGGGCGCAAGTAATTCTACTTTTTTCACTTTAAAATTTCCTCCTTAAAATCATCACTCCATCACCAATAGGTAAAATTGATGTCGAAAAGTTTTCATTTCTAGTTACATTATGTATGAAATTTCGCATATTTCTAATGATAGTTTTCTTCCTCTTTTTAACCAGGTCATCTGAAGCGATCATTCCTTTATATAAAATATTATCAAAGACGATTATACCATTTTTAGATAAATTTTGAATACAGATATTGAACAATTTTTCATAATGTGATTTTGACGAGTCTATAAAAATAAAATCATATTTTCCATCTAAGTATTTTACATTTTCAAAACAATCTCCTTCTAAGAGAGCGATTTTATCTCCACAATTAAATAATTCAAAATTCTTCTTAGCATTTTGAATTCTCTCCTCATCTCTCTCCATTGTTGTTATAAAAACATCTCCATCAAGTTGTTCATACATAAACAATGATGAAAATCCAACAGCAGTTCCAAATTCAAGAATTCGTTTTGGTTTATTCATCATAAATAGCATACTCATAAAATTCTGTACTTCCTTATCAATAATCGGCACAAAATTTTCAAGAGCCTCTTCCTCTATTTTTCTTAATTTATCTGACATATTCAAATTTATATTGGATAGTATAAACTCTTTTACGTAATCTCTAACTATATTATTGTCCATCTAAGATCTCCATCTATTTAAATTTATAAATTGTATTTTAAATCAAAAAAATCAAAAAGTCATCTTAATTTTAAATTAAGACGACTTTGTAAAATTATTTCTTAACATAAAGAGTTGTATCTCTAATTTGTTTTTGTTTTAAGAAATCACTATAGTTTTCAAAGAAATAATGATAGTTTGTTTCATCATTTAAAATGAAATATAAATAATTTGTTTCTGCTGGACTCACTGCTGCTTTAAGAGATTCTCTTCCTGGTGCAGCAATTGGACCAATTGGAAGCCCTGCATATTTATATGTGTTATATTTTGAATCCACTTCTAAATCTGAATAATACAAAACTTCTTTATGTTTACCTAGTGCATAAATTACAGTTGCACAAGATTGAAGAGGCATTCCTTGTTCTAATCTATTGTAAAAAACAGATGAAGCTTTAGGTCTTTCATCATCGTGTATTATTTCTCTTTCAACAATAGATGCCATTGTAACAATCTCATCTATTTTATCTTTCTCAACTGTAACATCTAATTCTTTTTGAATTTCTGCAAAAACTTCCTCAAATCTTTTTAACATAATTTGAATTATAGTTTCAGGAGTAGATCCTTTATCAAAATGATATGTATCTGGGAATAAAAATCCTTCTAAAGCGTATCTTCTTCCATCAACCTTCTTAACATAATCAGGTAATGAATAATTCTTAACTGCATCTAAAAAATCTTCTTTAGAAATACCAAGCTCTGATTTGTCAAAAACCTCAGCCATCGCTTCTATAGAATATCCCTCTGGTATGGTAACTTTTACAAATTCTGAAATTTCTCCTTGATTTAACTCAAACATTAATTGTTCTAGAGGAGCTTCTTTTGAAAAAGTATAAGTTCCCGGTTTTATATTTGTATTATAATTAAACATCTTTATAGAAAATTTCACAAAAAACTCGTTTCTTAATTCTCCTGAATTCGAAAGTTCATCTAAAATTTGATTTAAGGTATCTCCCTCTTTAACTTCAAATTTAACATCTTTTGTAAGAGGTCTATGATTTATAGATTGAAAATTGTAGACAAAATACGCTGCAAAACCTATAAAAATCGAAATAACTATCATTAAAAATTTTATAAACCACGACGTCCTCATCGTATCCTCCTATAACTTAAAAATACTTGGTAAAATCCCTATCCTTTCTAAAAAAACATTATATGATAATTTTTATATTATTTGTTGATATTTGTCAAACTTTTATGTATAACTTCCATATTAATTATCTCCTAATTGAACGATTATTATCTATTCATTATAAAAAAATCAGGATACATTTTAAAAACATATCCCGATTAAAAAAATATTTACATAAAACTTTCTATTCCAAAAGCTTTATTTAATATTTTCATTATATCATCAACAATAATCCCAACTCTTTGTTCATATTGTACATACTCTGCTACAACTGGATCTACCATAACTTTTTGAGAAACTTGCCTAAATTTATCTTGAGTTTCTTGCGATAAATTTCCACTTGCACGCTGCTCATTAAAAACTAAAAATTGTACTTCTCTTAGTTCTTTTAATAATGCTTTTAATTTATCATCATTATTAATAGTTTGATTAAGTTCCTTTAATTTTTTTACTTCCTCAATTTCTGTAATAACTTTGGCTAATTCGTGAGCCTTATCATGAACATTAACCATAATATAAATCTCCTCTCCATCTAGTTAAGATAAATTTTTATATTTCCATTATAATCGGTAAAATCATCGGACGTCTCTTCGTTTTCTCATACAAGAAATTTCTGAGTCTATCTTTAATATTTGATTTTAATGTTGACCAATCGGTTATTCCGTCCTCTTCACAATCACGCAAAATTTCTTTTACAATATCTCTTATATTTTCAATAAGTCTCTCAGATTCACGTACATAAACAAATCCTCTTGAAATTATATCTGGACCTGCTATTATGCTTCCAGTCTGACTATCAATAGTAACAACAACTGTTAAAACTCCATCTTGTGATAAATGTTTTCTATCTTTTAAAACAATATTTCCTACATCTCCAACACCTAAACCATCAACAAATATTTGACCTGATGGAACTGTACCTACTTTTGTTATAGAATTCTTTCTAATTTCTACAACTTCTCCACATTCCATAATCATCATATTTTTCCTATCTATCCCAAGACTTGCTGCTAAATCTACGTGTTGTTTTAAATGTCTAAACTCTCCGTGTATTGGAATAAAAAATTTTGGTTTTGCAAGAGCAAGCATCAACTTTAATTCTTCTTGACAAGCGTGTCCTGAAACGTGAACTTTAGCTAACGATTCATAAATAACCTCTGCTCCACTTTTGAAAAGTTTGTTTATAACTTTTGATACGAGTTTTTCATTTCCTGGAATTGGTGTTGCAGATAATATAACAGTATCTCCTTGTGCAATCGAAACTTTCTTATGATCACCTGATGCCATTCTTGCAAGGGCAGACATTGGTTCACCTTGAGTACCTGTTGTTATTATAACAATTTTTTCTGGTGCCCATCTATTAATTTCATCAATTCCGATTAATACGTTCTCATCAAATTGAATGTATCCAAGTTCTTTCGCTACTCCTGTAATATTTTCCATGCTTCTGCCTGATATAGCAACTTTCCTTCCATACATAGCAGCAGCATTTATAATTTGTTGTATTCTATGAACATTTGAAGCAAATGTCGCAACAATAATTCTTGACTTTGCTTTTCCAAAAATATCTTCAAAAGTTTTTCCGATTACTTTTTCAGAAATTGTATATCCTGGTTTCTCAACATTTGTACTTTCACCAAGCATACAGATAATTCCTTTTTTACCAAGCTCAGCAATTCTTCCAAGATCAGCAATTTCTCCATCAATTGGCGTAAAGTCTATTTTAAAATCTCCAGTGTGAAATATTATTCCAATCGGCGTATGTATCGCTATAGAAACAGCATCTGCTATGCTGTGATTATTTTTTATAAATTCCATTGTTACACTACCAATTTTAACAATGTCTTTTGGCTTTACGACATTTAATTCAGCATAATCAATATAATGCTCTTTTAATTTTACAGATAATATTCCAAGAGTCAATTTCGTTCCAAACACTGGAACATTTAATTGCTTTAAAATGTATGGCAACGCTCCTAAATGATCCTCATGACCATGAGTTAAAAATATCCCTCTAACTTTATCTTTATTTTTCACTAGATATGTTATATCAGGTATAACAAGATCTATACCAAACATATCATCATCTGGAAACTTAAGTCCACAATCAATTACAAAAATATCATTTTTATATTCTATCGCTGTGATATTTTTTCCGACTTCATTTAATCCACCAAGAGGTATAATTTTTATAGCATTATTATCTCTTCTTTGTGCCCTCTCTTTTTTAAAAGTATTTTGCTCTCTTTTTGAATTGTTCACTCTCTTATTAGAATTATTTTTAGAATCAACAACTTCTTTTTTTGACTCTAACTTCAAATCCATTATTTAATAAACCTCCTATTGATTTTCACATTTACTGCAGATTCCTAAAATTTTCAAATTATGATCAAGTATCTTAAAATTAAATTTATCTTCAACTCTCTTTTCAAGTTCTTCTAACAAATCTTCTTCAACTTCCATAATTTTATTGCACTTAACACAAATTAAATGGTGATGCGTGTGTCTTTCATCAAAAGAAGATAACTCATATCTAATTATTCTATCATCAAAAATAAGTTTGCTAATAACCCCTAGTTCTTCGAATAATAATATTGTTCTATAAACTGTCGCAATTCCTACAGTATTATTTTTTTCATACACATACTTATAGATTTCATCTACCGTTAAATGTTTATCTCTATTTTCAATTATTATATTTAAAATACATTCTCTCTGAGCTGTTAGTTTGTAACCCTTTGATTTTAGATATATTTTTATCTCTTCAATATCTTTTAAATTTTTTTGCATTAAAACTACTCCTTAGATTTTGAATCTAAATTTGTATTATATTATTTGTTAGACATATTCAAATAATCCTGCAAAATTATTTGAGCTGCTATTTTATCAACAATATTTCTACGCTTCTTTCTTGACATATCTGCTTCTAACATAAAATTATTTGCTAAAACCGTAGTTAATCTTTCATCTATAAATTCGATTTCAATTCCGTCTTGTAAAACTTGTTTTAAATCATCACAAAATTTTATAACTTTTTCTCCTTGAAAACCTATACTTCCATTCATATTTTTTGGAAGACCAACAACAACTTTAAATACAGAATGCTCTTTTATCAAATTATTTATGTACTCAATATCCCTATCATCTTCTACACGTTTATAGGTACATAATCCTTGAGCAATTATTCCCGAACTTATAGCGATACCAATATTTCTATCACCAATATCTAGCCCCATATATTTCATAATAAAACCTCTGATTTTAAAAATAAAAATCCAAGTAAGCGAACATGCAAACTTGGATAAATTAATTACTTTTCTAAGTAAGTTTTCAACACTTCTTCTAATATCTCATCACGTTCAAGTTTACTTATTAATGCTCTGGCTCCATTATAATTAGTGATATAAGTCGGATCACCTGATATAAGATAGCCTACCAATTGATTAATGGGTTTATACCCTTTTTCCTCTAAAGAACGATATACTTCTTGTAAAATTTCTTTAGTATTTTGTTCCTTTAAACATTCTTCTTGTTTTTCAACTAAATCCCGATCATATTTTATATACATTGTAAAATCTTTCTTCATAATATCTACGACTTATTAAAAGTCACACGCACCTCCTCTTTCGGAGTCGTCTTAAGCTAATTATATAACAATAATTATCATTTGGCAATTAAATAATTTCGTGTACTTTCTCAAGAGCTTCGCCTATTTTTGATATATTTGTTACAGATCCTTGTGCCATATCTTTACGACCTCCGCCATTACCATCAGCATATTTTAAAGACTCTCTAATTATTTTTCCACAATCTAATCCTTTTTCTACTGCACTTTTACTTGCCATACAAACAACATTTGCCTTTTCATTAATTATTGACGCAACTATTACTATTCCACAATCTAATTTATCCTTAATCCTCGAACATATATCTCTTAATTGTTGAACTTCAATATCTTCAAAAACTTTTGCTACAACTTTAACTCCATTTTTCTCTTTAGCATTTGCAATTATATGGTCTAAAACTTTTAATTTATTACTTGCCATTTGAGATTTAAGAGTTAATATTTCAGAATTTTTAGTTTTAAGTTCGCTGATTAAATTCTTAACTTTGTTTAATATATCATTTTGTGAAGTTGCCTTAATATTGCTCGATACCTCATTTAAAATATTTCTATTTTCTCTAAAAATATCAAACACATTGCTTCCTGTTGTAGCTTCAATTCTTCTAACACCTGAAGAAACAGAAGTTTCATTAAGTATTACAAAATTTCCAATAAATCCTGTGTTAGATACATGAGTTCCTCCACACAATTCTATACTAAAATCTCCAACAAATAAAACCCTAACTTCATCATCATATTTCTCATCAAATAAAGCAATTGCACCACTTTCTTGTGCTGATTTTATATCCATGATTTCAGTTTTAACATTTATTTGGTTATATATACATTCATTTACAATTTTTTCAACTTTCTCTAACTCATCTTTAGTCAAAGCTTTAAAATGCGTAAAATCAAATCTTAATTTTTGATCATCTAAGTAAGAACCTGATTGCTTAACATGATCTCCAAGAACTATTCTTAAAGCTTTTTGTAATAAATGTGTTGCAGTATGATTTCTACAAATTGATTTTCTTTTTAAAGAATCAACATTTAACTCAACAATTTCTCCTTTATTAATAACTCCCTCTTCAATTTCAACAACATGATATATTTGCCCTTGAAGATTCTTTTTTGTAGAAATAATTTTTCCAAACCCATTTTTACATTTAACAATTCCTGTATCTCCAATTTGACCACCCATCTCTGGATAAAAAGGAGTTTTATTAAAAAGAACAAAGACTGTTTCTACAGAACTTGCTTTCTCTACGAAAGAATTTTCAAATATAATGTCCATAACTTTTGAATCTGAACTTAAAGTTTCATATCCTAAAAATTCTGTCTGATAATTTTCTGTAGAATTTAAAACTCCAAGATCATTTCCTAAGTAATTGTCGCTCTTCCTTGCCTCACGAGCTTTTCTCTGTTGATTTTTCATTTCCTCATTAAAACCATCAACATCAACAGAAATGTTTTTCTCTTTAAGAATTTCTTGAGTCAACTCAATTGGAAATCCATAAGTATCATAAAGTTTAAACGCCTTATGCCCTGATAAAACATTTGAACCATTTCCACCAAGCTCTTTAACATAACTCATTAAAATCTCAATACCTTTGTTAAGAGTCTTACTAAAATTATCCTCTTCAATATCTGCAATATTTTTTATGTATTCTTTTCTTTCAATTAATTCTGGATAATCAGCACTATACTCACTTATAACAAGCTCAATAATATCATTTAGAAATTTCGATTCTATTCCTATAAGTTTTGCGTGTCTTATGCTTCTTCTTATTAATCTTCTTAAAACATATCCTCGTCCTTCGTTACTTGGTATAACTCCGTCACAAATTAAAAATATTATACTTCTTAAATGGTCTGCTATTACCTTAGCGGAATATTTAACATCATCAGAAGGATTTTTAACTTCTGCAACTTCAAAAATCTTGTTTATTATTTTTTCAAAAATATCTGTCTCAAAAACATTTTGAACTTGTTGCATTACAAGTGCAAGCCTCTCAAGTCCCATTCCTGTATCAATATTTTTATTCTCAAGAGTTTCGTACTCACCATCTTCTGTTTTGTTAAACTGAGTAAATACTAAGTTCCATATTTCAAAAACTTTACCCTCATCTTGAAGTTTCAAAAACTTCTCAACGCTATCAATTTTCTCATCAGTAAATGAATAGAAAATTTCTGAACAAGGTCCGCATGGCCCAACGCCAATTTCCCAAAAATTATCTTCTTTTCCGATTTTAAAAATTCTATCTTTTGTTAAATCAGTTTCATTTACCCATATATCTAAAGCTTCATCATCTTCTTCATAAACGCTCACGTATAATTTCTCTAAAGGAATCTCAAGAACCTTTGTCAAAAATTCCCAAGCATAGGAAATAGCATCTTTCTTAAAATAATCTCCAAAAGAGAAATTTCCAAGCATTTCAAAAAATGTACAATGTCTAGCAGTTTTTCCAACGCTGTCAATATCACCAGTTCTTATACATTTTTGATATGTAGTTACTCTTTTGCTTGGAGGAACAGCCGCTCCCGTAAAATATTTTTTAAGCGGTGCCATACCAGCATTAATTAACAATAAACTATCATCATCTTTCGGAACTAATGGAAAACTACTTAACTTTAAATGCGATTTACTCTGAAAGAAATTTACATATAGATTTCTAAGTTCAGCGTACGTATATTTTTTCATAAAATCTAGTCACTCCAATTATTAAAAATTAAAGCCTTTATCCTTTATTTAAACAGGATAAAAGCTTAAAAAATCCCAATTATTACTTAACAAAATTATATATCAAAAAATGATTTAATGTCAAATTCTAAAAATAAACTCTAATTTTATTTTGTCGCAATTTTATGAATTACATACAAAGAATTTTAGAAATATTCCTTAATAATTCCTCCACCAACAAGTATATCACCATCATAAAACACAAGAGATTGTCCCTTTGTCATAGCTCTTTGAGGAGAATCAAATACAACTTTAATTTCATCATCATTAATTCTAAACAATTTTGCATCGCAAGGTTTTGCTTGATAACGAATCTTTGCTTGAACCATGAAACCATCTTCAAAATTTTCACCAGAAATTATATTTACCTTATCAACTATTGCATTATTGAAAAAAATATCTTCCTCATCTCCAATAACAACTTCATTTGTATCAGGTCTTATTTCAATAACATAACCTGGTTTTCCTAAAGAAAGATTTAATCCTTTACGTTGTCCAATTGTATAATATATAATTCCTTTGTGCTTACCTAAAATTTTTCCATTCTTATCAATGAAATTTCCTTCTTCAACCTTCTTAATCTCAGAAATAAATTTTCCATGATTCCCATCAGGAACAAAACAAATCTCTTCACTATCTTTCTTATTATGTATGTCCATTCCAATTTTCTTTGCAATTTCTCTAACTTGCTCTTTTGTATATTCACCGCATGGCATAACAATATTTCTCAAATGATTTTGAGTTAAAGTATAAAGCATATATGTTTGATCTTTTCTTTGGTCGACACCCTTCTTCAAAACATACTTATCATTTTCTTTTTCAACTCTTGCATAATGTCCAGTAGCAACATAATCTGCCCCAAGGGTCTTTGCACTCTTTAAAAATTTCCCAAATTTTATATGCCTATTACATTCTATACAAGGATTTGGAGTTTTCCCAGAAACATACTCATCAACAAAATAATCTACAATCTTCTCTTTAAAAACTTCCTTATAGTTAAGCACATAAAAAGGTATATCTAATAATTCTGCAACTTTTCTCGCATCAAGAACAGAAGAAAGAGAACAACATCCCCCTTCATGGAGTAAATAAATCTCATCATTTTGTGAAAGATTTAACATTACACCTATAACTTCATATCCATGCTCCTTCAATAAGTAAGCCGCAACGGCACTATCAACACCACCACTAAGTCCAATAACAACTTTTTTCTTACTCAATTTTCTTCCTCCAAAAAATTAAAATGAAGCATCTCTATATCTATCAACTATTTCTTTTAAAACACTTACAACATAATCAATCTCTTTTTTTGTAGTCTTTTTCCCAAGAGTAAACCTAACAGATCCTTGAGCCTCAATTGGAGAAATTCCAATAGCTTGAAGAACATGAGATGAATTTATTGAACCTGAATTACATGAACTTCCGCTCGATGCACAAATTCCCTTTAAATCCAAAGAAAGTAATATCCCCTCATCTTCAATTCCTTGAAAACAGACATTAACATTATTATTTAATCTATGTACAATTGATCCATTTATCTTACTATCAGAAATCTCCTTAAGAATTGTCCCAATCATATAATCACGAAGTTCTGTTAAACGCTTATCTTCTTTTTCAACTTCCATACATACAAGCTCCATAGCTTTCGCAATCCCAACAATTCCATAAACATTTTCCGTACCAGAACGTCTTCCCTTTTCTTGACTTCCACCATGAATATAATTTTCAATCTGAGTTCCCTCTTTTATGTACAAAATACCAATTCCCTTAGGGCCATAAATTTTATGTCCAGATATTGATAATAAATTAACAAATTTGTATTTATCTAGAGAAATATCTACTCTTCCAACAGCCTGTATTGCATCTGTGTGAAATATAATATTTCTCTCATGACACAACTCAGAAATTTTTTCAATATCTTGAATAGTTCCAATTTCGTTGTTTG
Organism: Clostridiales bacterium; assembly: GCA_017889345.1. GTDB lineage: Bacteria > Bacillota > Clostridia > Clostridiales > Clostridiaceae > Dwaynesavagella. The sequence goes on from JAGHEJ010000039.1 coordinate 37,761, forward strand.
CAAAAGCAATAGTTACAAGAATTGTTTTATCAGTCATAGCTTTCTTCAATTGATTAACGCTAACACGTCCATCTTTTTCAACATCTAAATATGTAACTTTAAATCCATGTCTCTCTAAATATTTACAAGCGTATAAAACTGAATGATGTTCAATCTTCGTAGTAATTATATGATTTCCCTTTTTTCTATTTGCGAAAGCAACTCCCTTAATCGCCCAGTTATTTGATTCTGTCCCACCACTTGTAAAAAATATTTCTTTCCTTTGACAGTGCAAAGCCTTAGCAACCATTTCTCTAGCTTTTTCAATTGCATTTTTAGAAATTCTTGCAAACTCATGTATACCAGAAGGATTCCCAAAAAACTCATTCAAAAAAGGTTTCATCTCTTCAATTACTTCTTCTCTCAAAAAAGTTGTTGCAGCATAATCCATATAAACTCGTTTACTCATTTTCTTCAGCCCCTTTGTACAAAAAATTCAATTTATTATGTTCGTTAATTATATCTTGAAGTGTAACAGACGAAAAAATTTCATCTATCGAATCACGAATCTTCACCCACAAAACTCTCGTCGCACATCTATCTAAATTATCACAATTTGCATCTTCTTTTATACAATCAGATATATTAATTGGACCCTCAAGAGCATCCATTATATTTTTAATCGTAATATCTTTTGGAAGTCTCGCTAAAGAATACCCACCTTTAGCTCCACGAATACTTTTAACAAGTTGCGCCTTCCTCAAAACAGAAAATATTTGTTCTAAATAAAGTTCAGATATGTTGTGCTTCTTGGAAATTGTTCTGACAGAAATCAACTCTTTTTCATAAACAAGAGCAAGTTCAAGCATTGCTTTAATTCCATATCTCCCTTTAGTAGAAATTTTCATCCAAATTCTCCTTATATTTGTAATAATTAAAAATTATAGCAATTTCAATTTTTTCAGTCAACACGATTAACTTTTGACAAAAAACAAAAAATCTAATCTTTCATTTCTTCAGATTAGATTTATAAGTTTATTTAATTTCATACTCGCCAATTTTCCTAAACTTTTGATATCTCTGCTCCTTAATTTCATCTCCAGATTTATTTTCAAATCTCTCAATGAAATCAACTATCTCTTCCTTCATATTTTTAACAATTTCATTTTTGGTCACATGAGCTCCTTCTCCAAGCTCATCAATTATCTTTTCAATAATTCCAAACTCTTTCAAATCATACGAAGTTAATTTTAAAACCTCCGAAGCTTCCTTAACTCTCGAAGCATCTTTCCACAAAATACTTGCACAACCTTCAGGAGATATTACAGAGTATATAGAATTCTCGAGCATCCAAACTTCATTTGCGATGGCAATCCCTAAAGCTCCTCCGCTTCCACCTTCTGATATAACAATAGATAAAATTGGAACATTAAGTCCCATCATCTCAAAAAGATTTTTTGCAATTGCCTCTCCTTGACCTCTTTCCTCAGCTTGTTTACCACAAAAAGCTCCAGGAGTATCTACAAAAGTTATGATAGGTCTTCCAAACTTATTCGCTTGTTTCATAAGCCTCAAAGCTTTTCTATAACCTTCTGGATTTGGCATACCAAAATTTCTTGAAATATTATCTTTGGTATTTTCACCTTTCATCTGAGCTATAACAGTAACTGGAACACCATTTATATTTCCAATTCCACCAACAATAGCCCTATCATCTCCAAAATATCTATCGCCATGAAACTCCTCGAATCTTTCAAAAAGATTATCTATATAAAACTTCGCAGTAGGTCTCGTTGACATTCTGGCAAGCGTAACACGTTCCCAAACTGTTAAATTACTCATTACCACATCTCCTATGCATCTTCAATATATAATAAATGAAATCCTTCATATCTTTCCTGTGTACAATTTTATCTAAAAATCCTTTTTCAAGAAGAAACTCTGCAGTTTGAAAATCTTCAGGCAAACTTTCATTGATAGTTTTTTCAATAACTCTTCTACCTGCAAAACCAATCAAAGCTCCTGGCTCACTTATAATTATATCTCCAAGCATTGCAAAACTTGCGGTAACTCCTCCTGTTGTTGGATCAGTTATCACAGTTAAATACAACAAATTATTTTCAGATAATTTTTGAAGAGCTCCACTAATCTTAGCCATTTGCATAAGAGAAAACATTCCCTCTTGCATTCTTGCTCCACCAGATGATGTAACTATTATAACAGGAAGCTTTAACTCAATTGCCTTCTCAACAGCTCGAGTAATTTTTTCACCAACTACACTTCCCATGCTTCCCATCATAAAATAACTATTCATTATACATAAAATAACTTCACTACCACCAATTATACCTTTACCACAAACAACAGCATCATTCTCATTCGACTTTTCTTTCCCAGAAACTATTTTCTTCTCATAGTCTGGAAATTTCAAAGGATCATTACTCACAAAATTAAAATCAAATTCTTCAAAACTATTTTCATCAACAAGATATTCAATTCTTTGTCTAGGATCTAATCTAAAATGATTCTCACAAAATGGACAAACCATATAATTATCTTTAATATCTTCTTTGTATAATATCCTTGAACATTTATTACATTTTACCCAATGATTATTAGGTATATAAACTTTTCTCTCCTCCTCAAAAGAGGTAGTGCTAACAGTAACATATTTATTTTTTTTAAAGAAATCTATTATCACTTGTTATTCACCAACTTATTTAAAAATCCTGTGTTATATTTACCAGCATTAAAATCTGGATCATTTAAAATTTCAAATTGAAAATCAATATTATTTTCTATACCATCAATAACAAATTCTCCCAAAGCTCTTTTCATTTTCATAATAGCCTCTTCTCTATTCTTACCATGTACTATAAGCTTAGCTATCATTGAATCATAAAAAGGAGGTATTGTATATCCTTGGTATACAGCACTATCTAAACGCACCCCATATCCACCTGGCATATTTAATTGTTTAATTTTTCCTGGAGACGGCATAAAATTCTTTTTAGGATCCTCAGCGTTTATTCTACATTCTATTGCATGACCTCTTATTTCTAAATCTTCCTGCTTAAATCCAAGTTCATATCCACTAGCAATTTTAATTTGTTCTTTAATCAAATCAATTCCTGTTATCATTTCTGTTATAGGATGCTCTACTTGAATTCTCGTATTCATTTCCATAAAATAGAAATTTTTATTATCATCAACAAGGAACTCTATTGTACCGGCATTAACATAATCAACAACTTTACATATTTTTAAAGCTATTTCTCCCATTTTCTTTCTAGTTCCTTCATCTAAAATAAATGAAGGAGCTTCTTCCAATACTTTTTGATTCTTTCTTTGAACAGAACAATCTCTTTCAAATAAATGAACATAATTTCCATGTTTATCTGCTATAACTTGAAACTCTATATGATGTGGATTCTTTACATATCTTTCTAAATAAACAATATCATTATTGAAACATGCCATAGCTTCACTCTTGGCCATAATATAAGAATTTATAAAATCTTCTTCTTTCTCAACAATTCTTATACCTTTTCCTCCACCACCAAGTGCAGCTTTTATCATTATAGGAAATCCTATTTCTTTTGCAAGACTAAAAGCATGATTCTCATCTTTTATATACCCTTCGTACCCATCAACTATTGGTATCCCATTTTCCTTCATTGTCTTTCTGGCATTAGCTTTATCACCCATTAAATCCATAGTATTATAACTTGGACCAATAAAAATAATATTACACTCATTGCACATTTTAGCAAATTTAGAATTCTCAGATAAAAAACCAAATCCTGGATGTATCGCCTCTGCTCCACTAAGTGCTGTAGCCTCTAAGATACTTGGTATATTTAAATACGAATCTCTTGATGAACTTGGACCTATACAAATAGCTTCATCAGCTAATTGTGTATGAAGAGCTTCTTTGTCTGCCTCAGAATAAACTGCTACAGAGGCGATCCCAAGCTCTCTACAAGCTCTTATAATCCTAACTGCTATTTCTCCTCTATTTGCAATTAAAATCTTTTTTATCATAAACGTCTCCTAACTAGCGAATAGCAAATAATATTTCTGCCTCACAAGCAATTTCTTCACCAACTCTGGCAACACACTTAGCTTTACCAAAACTAGCTCTATTTTTAATTATTTCACCTTCTAAAGTTAAAACATCACCTGGAACAACACTTCTTCTAAATCTAACGTTATCTGCACCAACAAATAAAGCTATCTTACCCTTAGTACTTTCACTTGATAACATTGCATACGCACCCGTTTGAGCTAATGCTTCAAGTATTAGTACTCCTGGCATAATAGGTTTATTAGGAAAATGTCCCTGAAAAAATGATTCATTAAAGGTAACATTTTTTACAGCTATAATTTTTTTACCATCTTGAATTTCCAAAACTTTATCTATAAGTAAAAATGGGTATCTATGTGGTAAAACATCTAGTATTTTTTCTATACTAATAATTTCTTTCATACACCTTTCATCCTTTACTAACTATTCTTAAGTTTAAATAATCTTTGTCCATATTCAACCATTTGACCATTTTCAACTAAGACCTCAACAATTTTTCCTGAATATTCACTCTCTATTTCATTCATAAGTTTCATTGCTTCAACAATACAAACAACATCTCCAATTTTTACATATTGACCATTAGTTGCATAAGGAGCTTTTCCAGGTGATGGAGATAAATAAACAGTACCAACCATAGGAGAAACTATATATTTAGCATCTTTATCATCTTCTATAACCGTATTATTAATCTTTTCACTTAAATTAGCCGTAGTTGATATTTCTGAAACTTCTTCTACAACTCTAGTTTCAGGAACTATAGTATTTATATCATTTTTCGAAATATTATCTCTAGTTAATACAAATTCATTTCTATTCAATGATTTATCAAGTTTTAAGTAAACTTTATCATAATTCAATTCCATAAATGAGATTTGTGATTCATTAATTGTATTTATTAATTCTATTATCTCTTCAAAAGACATTAGCCTCTAACCTCTCCATTTTTTAAATAATAAAACCGCATTATGTCCGCCAAATCCTAATGAATTTGATATAGCATAATCTACCTTTGTATCAATTCCAACATTTGGTACATAATTTAAATCGCACTCTTCGTCTGGAACACGATATCCTACTGTAGGATGTATAAAATTTTCTTGACAAGATTTTATACACGCAATTGCTTCAATTGCACCAGCAGCTCCCAATAAATGTCCAGTCATAGACTTAGTTGAATTAATCTTAAGATTATACGCATGATCTCTAAACGCTGATTTTATAGCTTTTGTTTCAACATCATCATTAATCTTAGTACTAGTTCCATGAGCATTCACATAGTCAACATCTTTATAAGAAATACCAGCTTCTTCTATAACATTTTCTATCGCTTTAGCACTCATTTCTCCATTAGGCATAGGTGATGTTATATGGTAAGCATCTGTTGTACATGAATATCCAACTATTTCTCCATGAATCTTAGCCCCTCTTTTTTGAGCGTGCTCTAGTGTCTCTAAAATTAAAATCCCTGCACCTTCTCCCATAACAAAACCATTTCTTTCTTTATCAAAAGGAATAGACGCCCTCTCAGGATCATCACTCGTACTCAATGCAGTTAAAGCTGTAAATCCTCCAAGTGCAAGAGTTGTTATAGCTGATTCACTTCCACCTGCTATACAAATATCTAAATATCCATGCTTTAATAATCTATAAGCATCCCCAATAGAATGAGTTGATGTTGCACATGCAGTAACAACTGACTTAGACTCCCCTCGTGCTCCATACTTTATAGCAATATTTCCAGAAGCCATATTAATAATTAATTTAGGTATTGTAAGAGGAGACATTCTAACACTATTAGTTCTCCTCATTTTGCCAATTACTTCTTCTAGAGTATTAAATCCCCCAACTCCAGAACCAACAACAACTCCAAATCTAGTTTTATCAATAACATCCAAATCAAGATTAGAATCTTGTATAGCTTCTTCTGTCGCATAAAGTGCATATATGGAATACTCATCAAGTCTAGAGCATTCTTTTACATTTAATCTCTTAGATACATCGAAATTTTTTAATGGTGCAATCACCTTAACTTTATCATTTTCAATTTTCCTATCTTCTGAAATTTTCTCTATTCCAATAATACCTTTTTTAGCATTACTCCAAAACTCCGATACATCATTTCCTATAGGTGTAACAGCACCCATCCCTGTAACAACAACTCGATTATTCATTAACTAAAATCCTCCTACATTACCATTCCGCCATCAACCGTTATAACTTGACCAGTTATATAATTTGAAAGATCGCTAGATAAAAATATTGCAAGATTAGCAACATCATCAACACTACCCATTTTCTTCAATGGTATAAGGGATAATATTGATTCCTTAATTTTATCAGATAAAACATTTGTCATATCTGTTTCAATAAACCCAGGTGCAATAGCATTTACATTTATTCCTCTAGAACCTAATTCCTTTGCAAGTGATTTTGTCATACCAATTATCCCCGCTTTAGAAGCTGCATAATTAATTTGACCAACATTTCCTATAAGTCCTATAACTGAACTAATGTTTAAAATCTTTCCACTTTTCTGTTTCATCATAATTGGCGAAGCGTGCTTAACACAATTAAAACTACCTTTTAAATTAACATTTATAACATCATCAAAGTCTTGCTCTTTCATTCTCAAAAGTAAAGTATCTTTTGTAATTCCTGCATTATTAACTAAAATATCTATTCTTGAAAATTTCTCAACACAAAAATTCATTAATTCTTCTGCTATAGAAAACTGACTTACATCACCTTTATGTAAAATAGCTGTTCCACCATTATCTTCTATAATTTTTAAAACTTCTTCTGCTCCATTGTCATCACTTCTATAATTAATAACAACTTTAGCTCCTTGCTTTGCAAAATTAATTGCAATAGCTTTACCAATTCCCTTAGAAGCTCCTGTAACTATAGCAACTTTATCTTTAAGCATATCCATCTATACCTCACTCAAACTTTTTAAAAATTTATCTAATGATATTTGATCCTCTATATTAAACACTTTTATCTTTCTATCTATTTTCCTCATAAATCCTGTTAAGCTTTTTCCTGGTCCTATTTCAACAAACATTTCTGTTCCCATATCAATCATTTTTCTTACACTTTTTTCCCATAACACTGAACTCATAATTTGTTTTGATAATAAATCAACAATTTGACTGCAGTCCATTTCTTCAGCTGTAACATTTGAAATTACAGGAATTGAACTTTCTTTATTAAAATCAACATTCATTAATTCTTTCTTAAAATTTTCGGATGCGTCAGATAAAAAACTAGTGTGGAATGGTGCTTTCACAGATAACCTAACACACTTTAATGCACCTTTATCAATAAGCAATTTATCAATCTTATCTAATGCACACGCCTCTCCCGATATCACTATTTGTCCTGGACAATTATAGTTTGCAATTTCAATTTTACCTGTATCCGAAACTGCATTTATTGCTTCTAAAATTTTATCTTCACTTAACCCTATAACAGCTGTCATTCCATATTTATCACCTGTCAAAGAATTAACCATAAATTCTGCTCTTTTTTGAACTAATGGAATTGCTTGATTAAAATCCAACAAATTTGAGCATACTAAAGCTGAGTACTCACCTAAACTTAATCCTGCAGTACAAAATGGTTTTATATCACAAATACTTTTAAATGCTTCTAAAATAGCAACACTAACAGTTAAAATACTTGGTTGAGTAACTTTAGTTTCGCTTAACTCATCCATCGTACCATTAAATATTTTTTCCGATAAATTAAAATCTAAAATTTCGTTTGCTTTTTCAAAAACTTCTCTTGATTCTTTAAAATTATCATAAAAATACTTTCCCATACCTACATATTGAGATCCCTGCCCAGGGAAAATAAATGAAATCTTTTGCATTATTTAAATTCACTCCCATAATAAATATAACTTACCATTTAATTAAAACCGAACCATACGTAAGTCCTCCACCGAAACCTACCAATATGATTAGATCACCTTTTTTGAATTTTTTTGATTCATTCATCTCAGCTACTGCAATAGGTATACTAGCTCCTGAAGTATTGCCATACTTATAAAGGTTAGTAAAAAATTTATCTAAAGATACTTTTAACCTTTGTGCAGCTGACTCAATAATTCTAATATTATCTTGATGTGGAACTATGTATTTAATATCATCCGTTGAAAGATTATTATCTGTCAATATTTTATTTACACTTTCGACAATAGAAGATACTGCAAACTTAAAAACTTCCCTTCCATCCATAACGATGTATGGATCTATTTCTTTATTTTCTCCAATTAAAGAATTTTCTATCGTTATAGACTTTGAAACCAATGAATCTGACTTTTCTCCCATTGATTTTGTATATGTATCTAATATACCTGTGTTAACATCCAAAGAAGGTTCAATAAAAACTGCACCCGCACCATCTCCAAATAATACACAAGTATTTCTATCTTTCCAATTTATAAGTTTTGATAAAACTTCGCTTCCAACAATAACAGCATTTTTGTATTTACCAGTTTTTACCAAGCTATCTGCAACAACAAGACCATAAATAAAACCTGTACAAGCAGCATTAACATCAAATGCTGTTGCATTCTTAGCTCCTATATATTTTTGAACTAAGCAAGCACAAGAAGGTGTGTTATTGTCTGGTGACATTGTACAAAATACAATTAAATCTATATCAAGTGGATTCTTACCAATATTTTTCAATAAATTTTCAACAGCTTTACCTCCTAAAACAGAAGTATCTTCTGATGAAATACGCCTTTCTTTTATTCCTGTTCTAGTGTATATCCATTCATCACTGGTATCCACCATTTTTTCTAAATCATCATTAGTTAAAATTTTATCAGGTACATACATCCCTGTACCTACCACACAATTATGTACACCAAACATTTAAAATCCCCTCGTATGTTAATTTGCGTTTTTTAAGTATATTACATTATAAAAAACATGTCAACTCTTACAAAATTTTACAATTGTATATTTTAATAGGCAAATAATGGATATTTACTCGTAATGCTTCCAACTCTATTAATTAACTCTTCTTTATTCTTATTTTTTATTACATCATCTATAATCTCAGCAATTAAAATCATTTCATCTTCTTTAAATCCTCTTGTTGTAACAGCAGCAGTTCCTATTCTTATTCCGCTTGTGATAAATGGACTTTGCTCATCAAATGGAATACAATTTTTATTTACTGTTATGCCAATTGAATCTAATAATAATTCACAATCTTTTCCTGTTATGTTTTTATTTCTCAAATCAATCAAAATTAAATGATTGTCCGTTCCCCCAGATATTAAATTAAAGTCTCTTCTTTTTAATTCTTCTCCAAGTGTAAATGTATTTTTAATAATTTGCTCTGCATAATTTTTAAAATTATCCGTCATTGCTTCTTTAAAGCAAACAGCCTTAGCCGCAATTATATGTAGTAATGGTCCGCCTTGTATTCCTGGGAAAATTGATTTGTCAATTTTTTGAGCATACTTCTCTTTACATAAGATTGCACCTCCACGAGGTCCTCTTAAAGTTTTATGAGTTGTTGTTGTAACAAAGTCTGCATACTCAACAGGATTTTCATGTTGTCCCCCTGCAATTAATCCAGCTATGTGTGCCATATCAACCATCATGTAAGCACCAACAGCATCACAAATTTCTCTGAACTTTTTGAAATCTATTTTTCTTGGATAAGCACTGTATCCACAAACAATAAGTTTTGGCTGTACTTTCTTAGCAATCTCCATAACATTTTCATAAT
>JAGHEJ010000040.1 GCA_017889345.1 Clostridiales bacterium
GTATGAAGATGTGTTATTGAAATTAAATTTAAACAATCAAGCTAAAAAAATTAAAAATAAGATTAAGAAAATTAAAGATGGTGATTACTTTGAAAACAAATAGAAAAATTGTTAACTCTCGCAGAAATAATATTTTACTTGAAGTTCAAACTCACAATGAAGTTTTTGTAAACAGTCTTTCTGAAAAATTAAATGTATCTCCTTTGACAATAAGACGAGATCTTCAAATTTTAGAGGAAGAAGGTTTTGTGGAAAGATTTTATGGAGGAGCTCGTTCCAAAGAAAACAAAAATCTAAATAATAACATAGATCGTAAATCAAAAATTATTGATTCAATTGCTCAATTTGCTTCTAAATATGTTGAAGATAATGATACAATTTTTATAAATTCAAGCAAAACTGTATATAAAATGATTCCTTACATAACAAGTAAAAACGTTACGATAATAACAAACAATGGTCATGTTCTCTCTCTTGAACAAAAACCAAATATATCTATCTTTCTCACTGGTGGAGAGCTAAATGAAATTAAAAAATCTTTAACAGGAGAATTTGCTCTTGGAATTTTAAATAAAGTTAGTGCAACAAAATGTTTTCTTGGATGTAGTGGAATTACTAAAAATGGAATTACAACGGTAATACCTCAAGAAGTTTCAATAAATGAACGTATGCTTGAAAGGTGCGTTGGAAAAGTATATATTCTTGCTGATGATTCAAAAATTGGACGAGAATATAGTTTTTTAAGTGGCTCTCTTGATAAGGTACATTCTCTTATTACAAATGCTTGTGTATCTCAAGAGATTATTGAAATACAAAAAAAGGGAGTTAAAGTTATACAAATTAATATTTAAAGGAGTGAGTAAAAATTTTTTACCCACTCCTTTATTAAAAATTATTCCTATTTAGATGTCCTCAAAGAATTTCTATTTATAACGTCCTCAATAGCATCAATAATAACATTTCTTTCATCAATATTACTGTATTTTATATTAACGCATCCTTTTCCTTTTCCAGGATTTTTAAGTTTATCTTTTAAAAGAAGAATGTATTCAAAATCCATAGAATGCATTGAAAAATGATTTTTTGATGCCGAAAATGCTATATAATTTCGCATACTACCAGTTCCAAGTTTATATGTTGGTATCTTATATGAAATAACTTCCTCAATATCTGGATGATTTTCTCTCATATAATTTACAAAAAACTTTATCCACTCTTGCTGATTAACATCTAAATTTTCAATATACAAATCTACATCATTTTTACCCAATATTAATCCTCCAAAAATTCTTAATCTTATTTAGTTTTCTTAAATAAATTTTTAATTGATCTAGTAGCATATTTAATTTTACGTCTATTTTCCTCATCAGCAATATAATTTTTTGTATCTTTAACAAATTTCTTCAAAGAAAATTTATCATACCCAATTTTATACACAACATTTCTTTTAGGTTTTCTCCTAAAGTTTGTAAAATTTCTTAAGTCTGACATTCTAAACTTCATAATACTAACTCCTATTTCTCATAACTTTTTAAAATTTCACCCGCTCTTCTAATTTCTTCCTTATCTGTTCTCCAAATTTCATATTCACTTAATCCTGGCATTCCCATACTTACATTTGGATTTCTATATTCCATTTCACTCTCTAAAATATTTTTTGCTGACATATGGAAACACTTAACCGAAGTTTTCTCCAAAAATTCCTTCATTCGTTCTGAATTCATTCCAGACCCTGCCATAATTTTAATTTTTCCATTACTTGATTCATCTAATTTTTTAATTAAATCTAATCCTAACAAACAATTATTTTGTTGTCCAGAAGTTAATATGGTATCAATACCTAATGATATTGATTGTTCTAGAGTTTTAAATGGATCTTTACACACATCAAAAGCTCTATGTAAAACAACTTTCATATCCTCTGCAATATCAATTAATTCTTTCATAAATTCAATATCAAGATTTCCATATTTATCTAAAGCTCCAACTACAACCCCTTCAGCTCCAGCCATTTTAAACATTTTAACTTCTTTTTTCATAATGTTCTTTTCATAATCCGTATACAAAAAATCTCCAAATCTTGGTCTTATAAGAACATGAATATTTATATCCGACTTCTTTCTAATTTCTTCAAACAAAAATAAGCTTGGAGTAGTACCTCCGATTACTAAGTTTCCACACAACTCAAGTCTATCTGCTCCGCCCTCATGTGCATTTAATGCTGACTCAACACTGTCTGCACAACATTCAAGAATATATTTTTTGTGTAACATATGTGACATTTTTATTCACTCCTTCATGTTATAATTTTACTATAAAAATACAATTCTTCAAATTAAAAACATTTTAATCTAACTTGTAATAATAATTTTTAAAGTTACATTTTGTTTGCAATTGAAATTTAATATTAATTTGTGTTAATATTAAATTAATAATTATTATCGTTTAAGGATGTTTTGAGAGTTATGAAAGTTGTATTTTTAATATTAGTTATTCTATCTTTTTCATTGGGAATTATAGGAGTCGTAGTTCCTCTTTTACCAACGACACCACTACTTCTTCTTGCGTTATATTGTTTTGCACGCTCTTCTAAAAAACTGGAAGAAAAATTACGTAACTCAAAACTTTATGAAAAATATTTGGAAGACTTTGTTAAACATAAACGTATTCCATTAAAAAGGAAAATATTTGTAGTATCTTTAGCAACAACTATGATGTCGTTCCCTCTAATAATTTTAGATTCTATTATTGTAAAAATCATAATAGTTTTATTGCTAATTTACATTTACTACTATTTCTTTGTAAAAATTAAAAATGCCTAAATATATTTAATTTTAAAATTTAGGAGGTCTATTATGTTAGATCAAAAAGTTATAGATATTGTTAAAAGTACAGTTCCAGTATTAAAAGAACGTGGCGTTGAAATCACAACAAAGTTTTACGAAATCATGTTTAAAAATAATCCAGAAGTTAGACCACTTTTCAGTGATGAAAAACAAAAAAGCGGATCTCAAGCAAAAGCTTTAGCTATGTCAGTTTTAGCTGCTGCTCAAAACATCGACAATCTTGAAGGAATTCTTCCAGTTGTTGAAAGAATTGGTGCAGTACACGTTAACGCAAAAGTTTTTCCTGAACATTATCCAATCGTTGGTAAAAATTTATTGCTTGCGTTCAAGGAAGTTTTAGGTGATGCTGCAACAGATGAAATCATAGATGCTTGGGCAAAAGCTTATGATGTTATTGCAAAAGTATTTATTGATGTTGAAAAAGGTATACGTAAATAAATTTATAAAAAAGGGACACCCTCTATAGTGAAGGATGTCCTTTTTTGTATTTTAATCTTTATAATTCTATTGTATAATCAATGAAAAATTAATTTTAAGAAAGGATTTTTAAATATGGAAAAAAAGTTTATTCAAGATCCTTGGGCAAGGATTACTACACGTAATGGTCTAGCTGGGGACGAAGTTATTTCATCACTTCAAAAATGTATAAGAAAAGGTTTAGTTGAAGAAGCATGTCAATTTGCGTATGAAATGTACATTACTTCTCCTCAAATGGAAGAAAAATTATGGAGAAGACTTATTACAATTACTGTGGAAGATATTGGAATGGGAGATCCTAATGCAGCTATTCTTATAAACAATTTAAACGAAATGAGAAAAAATTACGCTTATGCTGATGGAGATAGACCAATATTTTTCATCCACGCAATAAGATATTTATGTTCTTGTCAAAAGGATCGCTCTAGTGATCTTCTTAAAAATATCATAATTAAAAGTTTTGCAATGGGATTTGTTCCTGAGATTCCTGACTTTGCATTAGACAAGCATACAGTAAGAGGAGCGGAGATGGGAAGAGATTCTTTTCATTTTTTGAATGAAGCAAGCAAAGTTATTCCTCAACTTCCAGTTGATAATGATTACAAAGAGCGTTATTTAAAAATCTTAGAAAAATATGATCCTAATAAAACCGTAGAGTCTGCCTTTAAATATAATCCTTGGCAAGAATAATTATTTAGGAGGGAAATTTATGAAAAACAATTCATTGTTTGAAAAATTAGATAAAACTCTCTCCCCTATTGGTAATAAGATTGGAAATCAAATACATCTAAAATCAATTTCCACTGGTATGATGTTAACTCTTCCAATGATTGTTATAGGTTCGCTATTTTTAATTATAGCAAATCCACCAATAAATCCTGATATTGTCGATCCAAATACTACGAACATATTTTTGAAATTTTTACTCGCGTGGAAAAATTTCGCTGTTGAAAACTATGCTTTAATTACTACTCCTTACGATATGACAATGGGAATGCTTGGACTTATTTCAGCTTTCACTATCGCCTATTCCCTCGCAAGTGAATATAAAATGAAACCCATCATGTCTGGGTTAATTTCGTTCTGCGTATTTTTAATGATTTGTGCACCTGTTTCTGATGGAAATATTCCTACATCATTTTTGGGAGCAAATGGACTATTTGTTGCAATTATAATTGGACTACTTTCTGTTGAAATCACAAGACTCGTTGAAAAAAAAGGGTTTCAAGTAAAATTACCTGATACTGTTCCACCCGCAGTAACTTTATTTATTAATTCAATGCTCCCTCTTTTAGCAAACATTTTAATTTTATATGGCTTAAACATAATTGTAAAAGTATCCTTTGGTGTTACAATTCCTGAAGGTATTGTTAACTCATTAGGTCATGTTTTAGCTGCTGTCGACAATATATGGGGATTCTTATTAATTATAACTTTTGGAAACATTTTATGGCTCATCGGTATAAATGGAACGTCTATAATTTTTCCAGTTGTATTTGTTCTTGGGGTTACAAATACTGGACTTAATGCAGAGCTAATTGCTGCTGGACAAAATCCAAATGCTTACATGAATCTTCAAATGTTTAGAGCATCTGTTATAGGAGGAGCTGGTAATACATTAGGTTTATGTCTTTTAATGCTTACAAGTAAATCCTTACATTTAAAATCTTTAGGAAGATTATCTACCGTTCCTGGTATATGTGGAATTAACGAACCAATAATATTTGGTGCTCCTATTGTTTTTAATCCTATTTTGGCAATACCTTTTATAGTAACTCCAATTGTAACTGTAGGATTAACCTATATAGCTCAAGTATTTAATATAATTGGAACTGGTCATATCGTTGATCCATCTTTCACACCATTCTTTATTCAAGCTTACCTTTCTTCTCTTAATTTTAAAAATGTTATATTCACATTCATTCTTGTTGGAATAAGCATTTTAATTTATTATCCATTTTTCAAAATTTATGAAAAAAATATGATTCAACAAGAAGCTAGTAAATAACAAAAAAGGTTGGTATATCTTCCCGACATACTAACCTTTTTATTAAAAAAATATTACAAATTTATTAAAATTTATATTTGAAAAATTCCTATCAGTGTGATATAATTTTATCAGATTATGTTATCTGTGTTATAGTTATATTAATTATAAATTTTTTAAAAAATAGGAGTGAATTATTTTGTCTGATAGTACAAGCTCTAATGAACTATTATCATTAGATAAATTAATGGATGGTTTGATTCAAAAATTTAATCCTAACAATGCAAACAACATAAATATCAATTATAAATTTATATTTGATGGACATGATCCTATATATAGAAGTTAAAGATAATGTGGCTAAACTATTATCTGATACACCTTCACATATAGATACAACTATTAAAACTACCCATGAAGTTTGGCAAAAAATTTCTTTTAACGAACTAAGTGGACAAGATGCTCTATTAAATGGATTGGTTACATGTGAAGGTTCTATGAAAAATTTTGCATTAATGCCTAAACTTTTTGATAGAGAACTTCCTAAGGAAAGTGACTCTGAAGAATATTCCGAAAATAATTCTAATAAAAAATCTGAAACTAATAATAAGGAAGAAACTTTTAATGAGGACTTATCAAAACCTAAAGCTACCAATAAAAATAAAGAACTTATGCCAATAAACACTATAATGAACGGAATGGTTGCAGGATTTGAACCGTCAAAAGCTAAAAATCTTCATATTAAATATAAATTTTCATTTGATGATCATGAACCTATATACTTAGAAATTAAAAATAACACTGCACTAGAGACAGCAACTTTGTTTGCATTCCCTCTTTATCATTTATTTAGCGTAATAAACCCAATTATTTTTAATTATGAAATTTCAGCATTATTTTTAAATGGAATTTTAATATTAACTTTGCTTATAAGTTCTTTCACAAAATCAAATGTTATGGGTGAATACTCAAAACTTTCTTTTGACCCATATATTACTAAAACAAAACTCTTTAAGATTATAAATAAAAATCTAACACTTGTTTGGAATTTAATCTTTACTATAAGATTTTTGATGGAATTTTTTATTCCTCGTCCTCTAAACAATTTAGCTTATATTTTTATTGTTATTGGAATAATTGTTTCATACAAATATCCTAAGAAAAAAATGGGACATTAAAAACTAAGAGGTAAAACATTTGTTTTACCTCTTTTTGTTTTACAAATTTTCTATATTGACATAATTTACTACCCTTTATATACTTAATTTTGCAGTCAAATTCTATAAAAATATCAAATTAAAATTTTAAAAAGGATGGTGATCTTTTCAAAATGGAAAATTCATTTTTAAGTAATTTTTTAATGGTAAGTACACCATTAACTTTAACATTTTTAGTAATATTACTCTTACTATTCATTTTTATGGCGTTCTTAAAAAAGAAACATATAAGTTTCTCTATTAGAACAGTTATTGGAACGATTATTGGAATTCTTTTAGGAGTATCCATACAATTAGTAGCTAAAACTCCTGATGCTCCTCTTGAAATAACTTGGATTAATGAAACCACAAAATGGTTTTCTCTTTTTGGAAATGGTTTTATTGATTTAATAAGAATGATTGTAATTCCATTAATTATAATTTCAATCATTCACGTAATTATTTCACTAAAGAATTCTTCAAATATTAAAAACCTTACATCAAAAACAATTTTTTCATATGTAATTAACGTGTTAATTGCATCAACAATTGGTATAATCATCGCTAATTTATTTAGACTTGGATTATCAGAAACTTCATCCATTGCTACAGCAGAAATAAAAGAAGTTAAAAATTTCGTAGATATACTTAGAAATTTGATTCCAAAAAATCCTGTTGAATCAATGGTAAATACAAATATAATTGCTATTGTAATTTTCTCTGCATTTGTTGGAATTGCTGCAAAAAAAATGTCTTCAATTTACAAAACACAAATTGATTCTTTTGTAAAATTAGTTGATGCTCTTCACAAAATAATTATAAGTATCACAATGTCAATAACAAGTTTGGTTCCATACGCTGTTATTCCACTTATGGCAAATTCAATTGCTCAGCGTGGTATCAAATCTATTCTAGATGTTTTAACATTTATCATCGCTTTATATGTCGCAATGATTATAATGTTTATAATTCATCTTGCTGTTCTATCAATATTTGGATATAATC
The DNA here is from genome assembly GCA_017889345.1 of Clostridiales bacterium. Lineage (GTDB taxonomy): Bacteria > Bacillota > Clostridia > Clostridiales > Clostridiaceae > Dwaynesavagella. The sequence goes on from JAGHEJ010000040.1 coordinate 7,512, forward strand.
CTATAACTTATTTGAAAAAAGCAATTGCTCCTCTTTTCCTAGCATTTACTTCAAGATCAAGTTTAGGAACACTACCTGTTGCTGTTGAAACATTAACAGAATCTATGGGAGCAACAGATTCAACATCTGCTTTTGTTATGGGCCTTGGTTCAACTATTGGACAAGCTGGATGTGCTGGAGTTTTTGGATCTATGGTTGTTATTAATATAGCAAATATGAGTGGTACTCCTCTAACATTTTCTTTCTATCTAATGACTATTTTAGTTGTAACAATTAGCTCATTTGGAATAGCTGGTATCCCTGGTGGTGGACATACAGTTGCTTCTTCTGTATTATCCGGAACAGGACTTGCTCCATATTTTGAATTTGTTGGTCCTATCTTAGCAGTTGATCCTATTTTAGATATGGGAAGAACTTGTTTAAATATAAACGGTGCAATGACTATTTCATTGATTGTAGATAAATCATTGAAACAAGTAAATATGGACACATTCAATAATACTAATTTAAAGCTAGATTAACATAAAAGGAATAGTGCAAACTATTCCTTTTTTTCGTATAAAAACCACTAAAATTTCAAATACTAACATACGAAAATCTAATATTATACATGAAATTTTTAGAACCTATTAATTATGAACGTTAAATATAAAATCTATAACATTATTTTTTATTAATTTAAATTTTTATTTAAGAAAATAATTTATACGGGTAGGTGATTATATGAAATATGATGTAATAATAATTGGATCTGGTATGTCTGGATTAACTTCTGCTTTGAAACTTTCTAAAGCTGGAAAAAAAGTTGCAGTAATTGAAAAACATTTTATGCCTGGTGGATATGCAACAAATTTTTCTAGAAAGGGTAAAGATGGAAATATTTATAATTTTGATGTGTCTCTCCACTCTCTAAGTGGTATGAATGAAGGTTGTGAAACGAGAAAAATATTTGAAGAATTGGGAGTTAATGATCTTTCATTTTTAAAACTTAAAGAACCATTAGCTTTAATAAAAAATGATAGAGAAGTTGTTAAAATTCCTAATGATAAAGATGAATACAAAGACTTATTAATTAAAAGGTATCCAAACCATGAAGATGGAATAAATAAATTATTTATGTTTATGGAAAATTTAATCAAAAATAGTTCTCACGATTCTAATCTCGATACAATTTCTGTAAAAGATTTTCTAAAAATTTATATTAATAATGATGACTTTATTGAAGAATTTTGTTATCTATGGGTTTACATCGGATTACCGATTGACAAAGTAAATGCGTATTACTCTATGCAAGTGATTTCTAGATATATATTTGGTGGACATTCTTATGTTAAAGGCGGAAGTGGTCAATTTAGTAAAACTCTAAGTAATCACATAAAAAATAATGGTGGGGATATTTTTCTATCTTCTGAGGTTATAAAAATTGATACAAAAAATAACAAAGTTATTTCCGTAACTACTAACAAAGGAGATACCTTTACAGCAGATGAATTTATTTTTGCATGCGATCCTAATCATATTTTTTCATTGATAGATAATCCTATTAAAAATGATTATCTTAAAAATATTTCTAACTGTGAAAAAAGTCCAGGAGTTCTACAATTATATTTAGGAATTGATTGTCCTACAAAAAATCTAGGAATAGAAAACTCTCATATTTTCTATTATAACAATCTAAATAGCAATGAATTATATAAATGTTTTGAAGATGGAAATATTGAACAAGCTGGATTTGTAATAGTTGCCTACGATAAATTAGATCCAGATTTGAATAACGGAAAAGCATATTTGAACATGGCTATGCTTGATTTTTCTCATAATTGGCCTGAAAGAGGAACTGAAGAATATGAAACTAAAAAACAGTACGTCATTGATGTTATGTTAAAAAAATTATTCAATTTATATCCAAAAGTTAAAGGACACATTCAAGCAATTGAACTTGGCACTCCAAGAACAACTCAAAGATATACAAATAATTCCGATGGAGCAATATATGGTTTAGCACAAAATATTAGACAAGGTGGATTTAAAAGAACCTCATTTAAAACTCCATTTGACAATGCTATAGTTGTAGGGGCTTGGTCATATCCTGGTGGTGGCTACGAAGGAGCTATTCTTAGTGGTAGTTATGGAAGTACTCGATTATTAAATAAACGAGTTATTTCAAATGAAAACAAAATAATTCCAATAAATCAATTAATGAACGGACTTATTCGCAAATTTAATCCTGAAAACGCTGAAGGACTTAATATAACTTATAAATTCTTATTTGAAGGATATGATCCAATTTATTTAAAAATTAAAAATAAAACTGCCAAGCTATTACCAAAATTAGAGACTACAGAAAAAATTGATACAGCACTTTCTATGTCTCACGAAACTTGGTACAAAATTTCTTTCAATAAAATTTCTGGACAAGATGCTTTAATGGATGGTCTTGTTAAATGTGAAGGAAATCTTAAAAACTTTGCATCAATTCCAAAAATATTTAATAAGTCTTTATAAAAATAATTTTCTACTATTTTATTATTTATAATATTAATTTATTTTGTTATAAAAATTAATTATAAGTTAACTCTTTAACTTAATTATTTATA
>JAGHEJ010000041.1 GCA_017889345.1 Clostridiales bacterium
CCCCTTAATAATGGTGGAGGAAGCTGGATTCGAACCAGCGAAGTCGAAAGACAACAGATTTACAGTCTGCCCCCTTTGGCCGCTCGGGAATTCCTCCAATTTTGGAGCTGATGATAGGACTTGAACCTACAACCTGCTGATTACAAGTCAGCTGCTCTACCAATTGAGCTACATCAGCAACAACTAACAAGTAAATTATATTATAACTATAATTAAATTTCAAGGTCTTTTTTAATTATTTTTATTGTTTTATTAAATAAATTCGATGTTATTCTTGATTTTAATCTATTATTCTTTATTTTACTTATATTTTTAATTTTCTCCACTACTATATTTCATTTTTGTAGCTTTTCCGCCGCGTATATGCCTTTCTGCTTTATTTAAATCTAATATAGTTTTTGCCTCTTTTGCTATAATAGGATTTATTTTTGGAAGCCTTTCTGTCATATCCTTATGTATTGTACTCTTACTAACTCCAAAAGCTCTTGCTGTCTTTCTTATTGTAGATTTAGAATCTATTATATACTTTGCAACGCCTAAAACTCTTTCTTCAATGTAATCTTTCATACTTACCACTTACCTTCTTTGAACATAATTATCTAGTAAAAACTTACTAAATAACTATTTGAATTTTATATATTCAGATGGATTTACCTCTTCATTATCTAAATACATTACAAAATTAAGGTGTGAACCATATTCTTCATTAAAGTAATTTCCTGCTGAATTTCCCACAGTTCCTATTATTTCACCTTTTCTAACTTTTTGACCACTTACAACTTTAACTTCCTCATCTAAATTTGTATACATTGTTTTAAATCCATCATCATGTTTTATAATTATGTATTCTCCACGCTCAGTTAAATCATTATCTATTTTTTCAACTACTCCTCCTAAAACTGCAACAACAGGAGTTCCAACTTCAGCTTTAAAATCCATTCCCTCTCTTGTTCTCCATGTATTTAATGTTTTAGAAAAAATAGTATCTGTTGTATACTCCCTTATAATTGTTCCATCAACAGGACTTACAAAAGATATATTATTTGCTGAAACTTGTGATGTTTCATCATTAGTCTCTTGTGCAAATTCTCCTTTATTTTCTACCACATCTTTTTTATCTGAGTTTTCCACAATGGTATTCCCAGTTTGTGATAAACTATTATCTTTTGATAGTTCTTGCTTTTCATTTGAATTATTAGTATTTCCAGTATTATTAGCTATAAACTCTTGTTTAGTATCTTCCTTCTCTTTATCATCTTTAACCTGTATAGCATTATCTTTTATATTTTCATTTACATTTACATTTAACTCTTGTTCAAATATGCTATTTTCTAAAGTTTCATTTTTAGCTAATTGGTTGTCATTTTTGTCCATATTTGTTGAACTAAATGTAAAATAAATTAAGAACACTATAACCAAAGTTAAACATAAAAACACAAATAAATTAACTTTTTCTTTCTTTCCAAATATTTTTGATCTTCTATAATTATTCATTAAAACACCTCCATTCTAATTTTGTCCAACATCTGTAAAAAAATACAATTAATTGGAAAATTTTTTCAAAAAAAATAAAAGGTACTCATAACGAGTACCCATCTCCTATTTCAACACCACTATAATAATGTTTTAAAATTTCATCATATGTATATCCAAGTTTAGCCATCTTTCCTGCTCCCCATTGAGAAAGACCTACACCATGACCATATCCTTTAACCTTAAAAATTATATTTTCCCCATTTTTCTCCATATCTATATTACTTGAATTTACTCCAAATAAATATCTAAAATCAAGTCCTCTTATTACTTCTTCCCCTAACTTAATTTTTCCTATAGATCCGGAAGTTGTATACTCTAAAATCTTAACGTCATCAAAAGAATCTACATCTGCATCTTTATATTTTTTATTTATCTTATTTAAAAACTCCTTCTCACTAAACACATATTCCTTATACGCATTAGGAGCATCTTGATCAAATTCACTATTTACTGATTGAAGATATGGCTCTGAAAATGAAAACACTTCAGACGCTTCCTCTGTTACCCCACTTGAAACTGCAAAATATAGTGCATTTTTAACAATTTCTCCATTATAAATTAAAACTTCTCCTTTGGTTTCCTCTATAGCTTGTTTAATTTTTGAAATATATTCATCTTTCTTACTACCAAATTTATTATAATAATCCTCTTCATCCATATAAGCTTGAGAATGAACAGTATCACAAACATCTGCTATATCATGTACTTTTTGTTTATTTATTATTTTACTAAGAGCATATGTTCTTGATGCAACCGCTTGAGCTTTTAAAGCTTCTATATCAAATGTAGCAGGCATTTCTGCCGCTAAAACTCCTTCTAAATATTTTTCCAAATTTATTTCCTCAACCTTATCTTTATCATGTCTATATAATTTGACCACAATCTCTTCTTTAGAATTCAAAGAAACTTCTTTAGAAAAACTTTTATCTAAATTCAAAACCAAAAGTGGAAGAGAAAATACTATAAAAATAAATATTAGCATAAATAATAAAAACCGCTTTAAAACATATCTCATTAATTCTACCCTCTAAAAAATTTTTTACACTATAAAATATGTATTATAAAAATAAAACAAATATACACAAAAAATAAAACACCCATTATTAAATGGATGTTTTATCTGTTAACCTAAATATTTCTGCTCCAAGATTTCTTAATTTATTTTCTATTTGAGAATATCCTCTATCTATATGATAAATATCCGTAATTTCACTTTCCCCTTCACAAGATAAAGCTGCAAGTATAAGTGCAGCTCCAGCTCTAAGGTCAGTAGCCTTAACTCTAGATGGTATAAATTTTTCAATTCCTTCTATAACAGCCACCCTATCGTGAATAGAAATATTAGCTCCCATTCTTCTAAGTTCCATTACATGCATAAATCTATTTTCAAAAATTGTTTCAACAATAGTACTTGTTCCAGAAACTAAAGATAACAAAGACATTAATTGTGGCTGCATATCTGTTGGAAATCCTGGATGTGGTAATGTTTTTATATTGATAGGCTTTAAATCAACATTTCCATTTACCAAAACATCAGTTCCATTAATAGTTATATCTAATCCCATTTCATAAAATTTTGAAATAACCGCTCTCAAATGATCTTCATTTACACCCTTTATTTTAAATTTACTCTTAGTGATAGCGGCTAATGCCATATAAGTCCCTGCCTCAATTCTATCATAAATGGGCATATGTCTTATACCTTTTAACTTTTTAACACCATTTATTACTATTTTTGAACTTCCAGCACCTTCAATATCTCCACCCATTCCATTTATAAATATAGCTAAATCAACTATTTCTGGTTCTTTAGCTGCATTTTCAATGATGGTAACTCCATCTGCTAAAGCACCTGCCATAATTAAGTTTTCAGTTGCTCCAACCGATGGAAAATCTAAATATATATTAGTTCCCTTAAGTTTTCTAGCACTAATATCTACGCAACCGTCTTTAATTGATATATCCGCTCCCAATGCTTCAAGCCCTTTTAAATGTAAATCTATTGGTCTAAGTCCAATATTACATCCTCCTGGCATATAAATACGAGCTTTTCCAAACCTAGATAAAAGTGGTCCTAAAACTAAAAATGATGCTCTCATCTTTCTTATCAAATCTTCTGATAAATTCAAAGAATCCATGTTTCTTCCATCTATTTTTAAAATATTATTATCATTATCCATTTGAACATTTACATTTAAACTTTTCAAAACATCGCATATGACAGAAACATCTTCAAGCATCGGAAAATTTTCAATAATACATTCATCATCACATAATATAGTTGCTGCTATTATAGGTAATATAGAATTTTTAGCAGAGCTAACCTTAACTTCTCCTTTTAAGGGTAATCCTCCTTTAATCCTAAATTTTTGCATTATTACCCTCCATAAAATTGCTTATAAAATATATTTTATATATCATTATATTCAAAATTTTATTTTTATTTATTTAAATATTTCTTCTCCAATATTTCTATAATTTTTTCTGACGTATCACCATTTCCATAAATATTATTACAATCATCTCTATATAATATTTTTCCTTCTATAAAATCTTTGGAAATATTATAAATAATATTTTCATCAGTTCCTATTAATTTCATAAGTCCTTGATCTAAAACTTCTTTTCTTTCCGTTTCTCCTCTTAAAACAAGAACAAATTTTTTAAGATAAGGAGCTTCCTCTTGTATTCCTCCTGAATCTGTCATAACAAAGAAACATCTTGATAAAAGATTATGAGCATCCTCAATATCTATCGGATTTAATATTTTTACATTATCAATTCCATCTAAAATATTATATATATCATTTCTAACTATTGGATTTAAATGAGTTAAAAATACAAATTGTACATCATCTTTATATTCATTTGATAATCTCTTTATAGCTCTACAAATATTTGAAATTGGTTCTCCCCAATTTTCCCTTCTATGAGCAGTAACAACTATAACCTTTTTATTGAAATTTATACTCTTAAGAACTTCATTTTTAAACTCATAATTGTCTTTTATTGTATATTTCATCGTATCTATAACAGTATTTCCTACCACAAAAATACTATCATCTTTTACTCCTTCTCTTAACAAATTATTCTTAGAAACATTTGTTGGAGTAAAATGAATTTTTGATAAAACTGCTGTTAATCTTCTATTTACTTCCTCTGGAAATGGGAAATATATATCATTACTTCTAAGTCCTGCTTCTACATGCCCTACATCAATTTTTTTGTAAAATGCACTAAGAGCTGCACAAAAAGTTGTTGTAGTATCACCATGAACAAGTACAATATGAGGTTTCTCTTTTAAATAAACTTCTTCAAGTTCCTTTATTATTGTTGTTGTAAGAGTTGTTAAAGTTTGCTTTTCTTTCATAATGTTTAAATCATATTTTGGTTTTATATTAAATATTTCTAAAACTTGATCCAACATTTCCCTATGTTGAGCCGTAACACATACTACACTCTCAAAATTTTCATTCTCTTCTAATTCCTTTATAATAGGAACCATTTTTATAGCTTCAGGACGTGTTCCAAAAACACTCATAACCTTTATTTTCATACTATCTCCCCTAAAACCTTATCTCCTGTTTATTTCTTTCTTATCTCAAAAATATCTAACATAAATACTAATAAAGCTACAAACAATATACATATAAATATAAATGATAAAAATACTATTTTCTTAGATAACACCATTCCTATAGCTATAACACTAAATACAACTGCTATTAAATACATAATAATAACTACCTTAGGATGAGAATTACCCATGCTTATTAACTTATGATGTACATGTCCTTTATCAGCTTGCATAATAGGCTTTCCTTTTAATTTCCTCCTAACTATTGAAGTTAAAGTATCAAACAATGGAAGTCCACAAATAATAATTGGAATTAATATTAAAAATTCTCCATTTATAGTGTTAAATCCTGTTATAGAAATTACAGATACAATAAAACCTATAAATTGAGACCCGGAATCTCCTATAAATATTTTCGCTTTATAAAAATTGTAAGGAAGTATTCCTATTAACGTACCACACAATATAGATGAAAATATTGCACTAGAAAAATTTCCAGACAATATGCTAATTAAAAATATTGTGATAGTTGATATAAAAGATACGCCTGCTGCTAATCCATCTAATCCATCAATTAAATTAAAGGCATTCGTAACTAATATAACCCACCCAAACATTAATGGTATTCCTAAAATTTTTAATGAAAAACTCTGCCCTCCTGGAAAAAATACAATATCCTTTATATAAATATCATTAAAAACCAAGATACTTACTGCAATTACCTGTATCAATAACTTACTTTTAGGCTTCATTGGATATATGTCATCTATTATTCCACCTATTAAAATAAGAGTTGAACTAACTATTATTATAAAATGTGTTTTATCAACATATTTTGTTTGAATAGTTAATGTTGTTAGAAAAGATATATATATTATTATTCCACCTAGAAAAGGCATTGGTGCCCTATGTACTTTTCTGTCTTCTTTAGGAATATCTAAAAAGTCAAATTTAAATGAAATATTCATAAATAGCGGTGTTAAAAACAATGATATAAACATGCTAAATATAAATAACGTAATGTAATTCACATAATCATCCCATTTATAACATTTTTAATACATGAGCTTATATTTTCCTATTAATACAAAATATATTCTACCATTTTCTATATTAACTAAAATGTTCCAAAAATTCTATCTCCTGCATCTCCAAGTCCTGGTACAATATAACCCTTTTCATTTAAGTTTTCATCAATTGCAGCTACATATATATCAATATCACTGAACTCATCTTTTATTTTTTGTAATCCTTCAGGTGACGCTATCAAAGACAATACTTTTATGTTTTTAACTCCATATCTTTTTAAAATATTTATAGAATCAACTATAGATCCTCCAGTTGCAATCATTGGATCAAGAAGCATTACACATGAATTTTCTATGTTTGTTGGAAATTTTGAAAAATATTCTACTGCCTTTAAAGTGGTTTCATCTCTATAAAGTCCAATATGTCCAACTTTTGCTTTTGGTAATACTTTTAAAAGTCCATCAAGCATTCCAAGTCCAGCTCTTAAAACAACTGTTAAGGTTATATTCTCTTCATTTATTTTTTTAGCATTCATTTTTGTTATTGGAGTTTCAATTTCTTCATTTACAACTTCAAAATCTTTAAGTGCTTCATATCCAAGGAAAATTGAAATATCGTTGCATAAATTTCTAAATTCACTTACATTTGTATTTTTATCTCTCATTATAGATAATTTGTGCGTTATTAATGGATGTTTTACTTCATAAACTTTTCCCATATTATCCTCCAAAATATTTAATTTATATAATAATTTATCTATCAATAAACTTAATTTGTTAAATGTAATTCTATACGTATCAACACTTCCCATAAATGGATCTTCAATCTCACAAACATCTCCTACAAACTCAGAAAGAGTAAATACATTTTCACTATCAACTTTAAAATTACTTAGTATAAAATCTTTATGTCTTAATGTAACCGTCAAAATAATATCATAATTTTCAATCATTTTTTCATCAAATAGTTTACATTTTCTATCATAAAAAGAGCTTTTAATATAATTCTCTTCCAAAACTTTTTTGGCATTACGGGAAATAACACTTACATTATCTGCCATAATTCCTGCTGAATCTATTTGAAATTTATTTTCATCATACTCTCCTAGTTTCTCTTTAAGTTTCTCTTTTAAAATAAATTCTGCCATAACACTTCTACAAGTATTTCCTGTACAAACAAATAATATTTTCAAAAGTTTTCCTCCTAAAAAGTAATTACATTAAATGAAGCTGCTTTTAAAAGCCTGTTCATAATAGCAGTTGAAAAATCTTCATTTAAACACTCGCTAATTATAAAATCACAATTTAAATCATCAAATCTTCTTATACTCTCAAATAAATTTTTCCCAATTTCATTTAAATCACTTTTACTACCAACAACAACTAAGTTTAATTCTTCACTTATTTCCCTATAAAACTTATAATTCTCTTTAAAACATAAAACCCCAACTTTTTTATGATTAATAATCTCTTGTTTTACATAAGATTTTATATTTTCCATATTCCCTTTAACTATTACCATTTTCCCCTTAGGTGCATAATGTTTATATTTCATCCCTGGAGAAATTGGATTCTCATCTAAAATTTTTTCATTTACTCTTTCATACATTTTTACACGTGGTAAAACCTTTTGAATATCTTGAAGTGTAATATATCCCGGTCTTAAAATTATTGGCTCATCATTTATCATGCTAATTACTGTAGATTCAAGTCCTATTTTACTTTCACATCCATCTATAATAAACTTGACCCTTCCTTTTAAATCATCAAAACACCTTTTAGAATTTGTTCCACTTGGTCTACCAGAAATATTAGCAGAAGGGGCAGCAATGGGACATCCACTTTCTTTTATAAGTTTAAGGGCAATTTCATTATTTGGCATTCTAAGGCCAACACTTTCTCTTCCCCCTGTTGTTTCATAAGGTATAATGGATGATTTTTCAAATATTATAGTAAGTGGGCCTGGCCAAAATTTATCTATTAATTTATTAGAATCTTCACTTATATTTTTTACATACTTAGAAATATCATAATCACAAACATGAACAATTAAAGGATTATCTCGTTCCCTATTTTTAACTTCAAAAATTTTGTTTATAGCTTGAGGACTTAAAGCATTTCCTCCAATTCCATAAACAGTTTCTGTTGGAAATACCACAACACCATTTTCCCTTATCTCATTAACACAATCTTTAAATCCATCTTCATAAAAATTTATAATTCTCGTATCCATAATTCACCATGTGTAAATATAATTTTATCGCCATAAGAAAAACTCTTATGGCGATAATTAATAAAATTTATATACTTTCTCCCATTTGTTGCATTTTTTCTGCTTGACTGTGTGCTATAAGTCCGTCGATTATTTCATCAATATATCCATCCATAAAATTATCAAGTTTGTATATTGTTAATCCTATTCTATGGTCTGTAACCCTTCCTTGAGGGTAATTATACGTCCTTATTCTCTCACTTCTATCTCCAGAACCTACCTGACTCTTTCTATCTTCTGCAATTGATTTTAATCTTTCTTGCTCAGCAATTTCAAAAAGCCTAGCTCTTAAAAGTTTTAAAGCTTTTTCCTTATTTTTAAGCTGAGATTTTTCATCTTGACAAGAAATAACAATTCCACTTGGAATATGAGTAATTCTAACTGCAGAATCTGTTGTATTTACAGACTGACCACCATTACCTGATGATCTAAACACATCAATTCTTAAATCATTTTGATTTATTTCAACATCCACATCATCAACCTCAGGTAAAACTGCAACTGTTGCAGCTGATGTATGAATTCTTCCTGATGCTTCAGTATCCGGAACTCTCTGAACCCTATGTACTCCACTTTCATATTTAAGCTTACTATAAGCACCATGACCTTTTATCATAAATACAACTTCTTTAAATCCACCAATATCTGTATCATTTACGCTAATCATTTCAACTTTCCATTTTTTATTCTCAACGTATTTTGAATACATCCTAAATAAATTAGCTGCAAAAAGTGCTGCTTCATCTCCCCCAGTACCTGCTCTTATCTCAACAAATACGTTTTTCTCATCATTTGGATCTTTTGGTAAAAGAAGTATTTTAAGCTCCTGTTCAATCTCCCCTTTCTTTTCCTGAAGATCTTTTAATTCCTCTTGAGCAAGGGAATGAAACTCTTTACTTTCACTATCATTTAATATTTCTTTATTGTAGTCAATCTCTTCTAAAACTTGTTTGTATTCTCTATACTTAATAGTAATTCCCTCAAGTTCTGAATGATCTTTACAAAGTTTTTTCCATTCTTTTTGATTAGACATAACTTCAGGATCACTTATTTTTATAGATAACTCTTCATATTTTTGCTCTAAAAAATCTAATCTTTGAAGCATTTAATTTCAACTCCATGATCTTTATTTCACTTAATTAATTATTATAAATATTATTTTTTGAAATTTCAACATTAATTAAAACTTCCTATTTATTATCCTTAGACCTATAATATCCAACTATAACCCTATCATTTTCATTAATATCTTTATAAATATCAATATTTACAAAATTATTATTAGCCATTATATACATAATATCAAAAGCTTTATTATACGGAATTTCAAAAGCTATAAATCCATTATCAACAAGAACTTTTCTTGCTTGCTCACAAATTTTTCTATAATAATCAAGTCCATCTTTTCCACCATCTAAAGCTTCATGAGGTTCATAATCCTTAACATCTTTCATAAGAGAACCTATTTCTCCACTAGGTATATATGGTGGATTTGATACAATTCCATCTAATTCTAAGCCATTTTTAATAAAGAATTCTAATAAATCACTTTTAACAATGTAACTTCTATCTTTTAAATCATGCATACATATATTTTCTTCCGTAATCTTAAGAGGAGTTTCATAATTATCAACATATGTACAATTTATGTTTTCATTATTTTTCTGAATTGAAATTCCAACAGCTCCACTTCCTGAGCAAAGATCACATATACTTGTGTACTGTTTATTGTTTTTAAGTATTTTTAAAACCTTCTCAACTAAAACCTCAGTATCTGGTCTTGGAATTAAAACTCCTTCTTTAACTATAAATTCATTTCCATAAAATTCTTTCTTCCCTATCATATAGGCAATTGGCTTTCCCTTTTTTCTTTCATCTATAAAATCTAAATATTTCTTTTCATCCTCTTTAGATACCTCAGCTTCACTAGTAAATACTTGAGTTGGGGTGACTCCTAGACAACATTCAAGTATTAATCTTGAATCAAGAGCGTAAGATTCAATTCCTCCATCTCTTAAAATTCCTCTTCCCATTAAGAACAACTCTTTTATAGTATTTTTAACCTTAATTCCCTCAGAAGTTTTAAGAGCAACAATTGAAACCTCTATTTCATCATCCTCAGGTTCCTTTGTTGTAAAATTTTGAATGAACTTTGATAATGAAAATAACATAGATGAAAAAGCACTGTTGCTTCTTCCAATGTACTCAACAATTTCATAGGCAAATCCAATCATAATAGGAAAAACTAAAAGCTCGATTAAAATATTTATCCCAATAGAGTATCTTGGAATTATCATAAATAAAATTAAATAACAAACAACAATATAAACTGAAAAATTACTTCCACATCTTCTATGAAATCTAGAAGCATTTTTAACATTTTCAATTGTGAGTTTGTTGTTAAGCTCATAACAATTTATAACTTTATGCTCTGCTCCATGATATCTTAAAATTTTACTAAAATCTTTGTTTTTTGAAATAGAAATCACATAAAGAAATATTACTCCTAATCTAAATACTCCTTTAAACAAAGATATTAAAACCTTATTATTAAAATTTGGAATTATTTTAACTATACCTTCAGGAATCAAAAAGAATATAAATATAAAGAACAAAATTCCAATAAGAGTTGTTATTAATTTATTTTTAGAAAACATCTTCATAAAAACAACAACCATTTTAGATTGTTCGTTTTTCTCTTCTTGAACTTCATAAAAGGAAAGATTTGAAATAATATCCTTTATTATGTTTATAAAATTGTTTACCCCTCGAAGTAAAAATACCTTATCAATTCCTTCTTTATTCTCTGTTGTGCATTTACTTCTAATTTCAACATTAATTCTACCACTTGATTTTCGTCTACATATTGCCGTACATTTTTTACCTGTCATAATTATTCCATCTATAAGTGCTTGTCCGCCAATTTGTTTCACATATTACACCTCAATTTCTAAATGAACTTTATTGTCTTTTACTCATAAAACATTTTCCGCAAAGAGATTCATATTCAACATTTTTTTCTCCATCTATAGCACATTGCTCACCATGAAACACAAATTCACCATTAACTTTTCTTCCATTAACTAAAGCTTTGCTTCCACATTTACAAATTGTCTTAAGCTCCTCAAGAGAGTGGGCAATAAGTAAAAGTCTTTCACTCCCTTTAAATCCATTCATCAAAAAATCTGTACGAAGTCCATAACATATTACAGGAATATCCCACATTACACTTATTTCAAATAAATTGTCTATTTGTTTTGGATTTAAAAATTGAACTTCATCAACAAGAATACAGTCAATGTTCTTCTTATGCTTGTATAATAATTCTTTTAAATTTTCATCACTAGAAAGCAAATAATCCACCTTTCTAGAAATTCCAAGTCTCGACACAATAGTATCATTTCCTTTTGTATCTATACTTGGTTTTAAAATTAAAATTCTCATACCTCTTTCTTCATAATTATGAGCAACTTGAAGAAGTGCCGTAGTCTTACCTGAATTCATTGCTCCATATCTAAAATATAATTTCGCCATATATAATAAATCCTCCTTCTTATAACTTCTAATTATACCTGATAAAATGAATATATTGAAATAAATTAAATGTATCCTCTTTTGTTTATTTAAGTAAAATTTTTTGGATTTCTTGACTAAATTTAAATTTTCATGATATAATAATGCGAGTTATCTAATGAGACGAAAAGAGGTAGAAATTATGAAACAAGGTATTCATCCTGATTATAAGAACGATGTTTTAGTTAAATGTGCTTGTGGAAATACATTTAAAACAGGTTCTGTAAAGAATGAATTAAAAGTTGAAATTTGTTCTAATTGTCATCCTTTCTTTACTGGTAAACATAAAATTGTTGATATCGGCGGTAGAGTTGAAAAATTCAGAAAGAAATTTAACATCAAATCTGATGATAATTAACAAATAACAAGACCTTTCTTAATAATATTAAGAAAGGTCTTGTTTTATTTTTTATCGTCTTTTTCAATAATTGATTTATAGTATTTGATAAACTCTTCGTTATTTTCCGTATTTTGAAATATTTTAATTAAATTCTCCATTATATTTTCTATATTTCCTTCTCTATGCATTATCTTTCTTAAATAGAAAGATACCTCTTTTTCATCTTCTGTAAATAAAAGCTCTTCTTTTCTCGTTCCTGATTTATATATATCAATACTTGGAAACAACCTTCTCTCTTGAAGTTTTCTATCTAAATGAACCTCCATATTTCCAGTTCCCTTAAACTCTTCAAATATCATATCATCCATTCTAGAGCCTGTATCAACAAGAGTTGTTGCAAGAATTGTAAGACTTCCTCCTTGCTCAAAATTCCTTGCAGCTCCGAAAAATTTCTTAGGAATTCTAAGAGATCCTGGATCAAGTCCTCCTGATAAAGTTCTTCCTGTTGGAACAATTGTCAAGTTACATGCTCTTGCAAGTCTTGTTAAACTATCCATTAAAATAAACACATCTTCTCCATGTTCAACCATTCTTTTTGCTCTCTCTAAAACCATAGTAGCAACCTTTACGTGTTGGCTCGGCTCCTCATCAAAGGTTGAGTATATAACTTCTCCTCCTTCTATGGTTCTTTGCATATCCGTAACTTCCTCTGGTCTTTCGTCTATAAGAAGTATAATAAGCTTAATTCCATTATTATTTTTCAAAATATTTTGTGCTATTTTTTTAAGAATTGTTGTTTTACCAGCCTTAGGTGGAGCAACAATCATTCCCCTTTGACCTTTTCCAATAGGACACATTATATCCATTAGTCGAGAAGATAAATCATTTTTATCTCCCGTTTCTAACTTTAATCTCTCATTTGGATAAATTGGAGTTAACTCCTCAAAATTGTTTCTTTTTATGGCTTCATCAGGAGAAAATCCATTTATCTCTTCAACATATAAAAGAGCTCTATATTTTTCACCCTCTTTAGGCTCACGAACTTTACCAATTATATGATCACCTGTTTTTAAATTAAACCTTCTTATCTGAGAAGGAGAAACATATACATCTTCTAAGCTAGTTAAATAATTTTTTCCTCTTAAAAATCCAAAACTATTATTATCATTAATCTCTAAAACTCCATTGACCTTCTCAGAAGTAGATAACATATCTTGAAGTTTATTAAATTTCTCTTTATCTGATTCTTTTTTATTATCTTGATTATTCTTAGTTTTAATCTTCTCAACTAATATAACACCATCTTTTTCAATAATAGTTGGAGAAAATTCCGAGATTCTTTCAATAAGCTCACTTTTTTTAAGCTTAGAATAATTTTTAAGCTCTAAACTCTTTGCAGATTGTCTAAGCTCAGACAAAGACATGTCTTCTAATTTCAAAATATTCATAAACAAAACATTTCACAATACAAAACTATATTGCAAAATCCTCCTCTCGATTTTAAAAAGTTAAAACTCAAACAGGGTAATTTATTTTAAGAAAAGATTTTAAGAAAAGAACACTACTATTATAGAACAGCTATTTAAAGATTATAGATAATAAACTATCCAATATTTTTAAGTTTGTCAACAAAAATATGAATATTATTTACCATTTTTTTCCTTACTATGTTTCACAAATTCAACAAATAAAGGATGTGGCTTATTTGGTTTTGATTTTAATTCCGGATGAAATTGTACAGCAACAAACCATGGATGATTCTTTATTTCAACTATTTCAACTAAGTTATTCTCTTTATTTATACCTGTTAATAGCATTCCATTTTTTATAAATATTTCTCTAAATTCGTTATTAAATTCATATCTATGTCTATGTCTCTCTTTTATTATTTCACTTTTGTAAGCTTCAAAAGCTTTTCCTTCCTTATCAAGTAAACATTCATAAGCACCAAGTCTCATTGTTCCCCCAAGATCATAAACATCTAATTGACTTTCCATAATATCTATTACCTTGTGAGAAGAATCCTTATTAAATTCAGAAGAAGAAGCATCTTTAAATCCTAAAACATTTCTTCCAAACTCAATTACAGCACATTGCATTCCTAAACAAATTCCTAAAAATGGAATCTTATTCTCTCTTGCATATTTTATAGATGAAATTTTTCCTTCTATTCCTCTATCTCCAAATCCTCCTGGAACAAGAATTCCATCTACATCTCCTAAAATTTCTGAAACATTATTTTCATTAACATTAGAAGCATTTACCCATTTAATATTTATATTAATATTATTTGCATATCCTCCGTGATTTAAAGATTCCACAATAGAAATATACGCATCATGTAATTCTACATATTTTCCAACAATTGCAATATCTATACTTTCTTTAATAGATTTTATATTATTAACAAGTGTTTCCCACTCAGAATTATCACAAACATTTGATTTTATATTTAAAATTTTACAAACCTTCTCATCAAATCCCTCTTTACTTAAAAGAAGAGGAACTTCATACAAATTGCTTGCATCTAAATTTTGAATAACATTTTCTTTAGAAACATTACAAAACAATCCAATTTTTCTCTTTAAATCATCAGACAATTCTCTCTCAGCTCTACAAACAATTATATCTGGTTGAATTCCAATACTTCTAAGCTCTTTTACTGAGTGTTGTGTTGGTTTTGTTTTTAACTCCCCAGCTTTTCCTAAAAAAGGAACTAAGGTTACATGAACATAACAAACATTCTCAGAGCCTACATCAAACTTTATTTGTCTTATTGCTTCTAAGAATGGAAGAGATTCAATATCCCCAACAGTTCCTCCAATTTCTGTAATTACAACATCATATTTATCATTTTTAGAAACCGAATAAACCGCATCTTTAATTCTATCTGTTATATGTGGAATTACTTGAACAGTTCCCCCAAGATAATCCCCTCTTCTTTCTTTTGTTATAACATCCCAATAAATTTTTCCAGTTGTTATGTTATTATTTTTTGTAAGACTTTCATCTATAAATCTCTCATAATGTCCAAGATCTAAATCCGTTTCAGCTCCATCATCTGTTACAAATACTTCTCCATGTTGATAAGGGCTCATAGTTCCTGGATCTATATTTAAATATGGATCAAATTTTTGTATAGAAACTTTTAATCCTCTATTTTTTAAAAGTCTCCCAAGAGATGCTGCTGTTATTCCTTTCCCAAGAGATGAAACAACACCACCTGTTACAAATACAAATTTACAACTCATAATTTCCTCCTAAAAAACTACATTCAAATAAAAATAGTTTGTACCATGAATATAAGTCATTAATTCTACTTAAAATAATTTCAATTGTGTTTGAAAGTAAACTCTTTTAATAAATGTCATTTATACATTTAACTTAAATTATATTGAAAGTTAAATAAAATATCTATATAATTAAGCAGAAAAAAATATTTTTTATATAATCAATACTAACAGAGTATATACTCTTATTAAAATTTTATTTTGGAAGTAAAAGGATATAGATAAATGAATGTTTTAATACTCACCTCAAACACTGGTGGTGGACACTTAAAAGCTACTGAAGCAATTTACGAACATATAAAGATGAGAAATTTAAATTACAACATAAAAATTTTTAATACTCTTGACTATATAAACCCATATTTCAATAAACTTATTACATCTTTCTACTCTGAATGTACTAAGAAATATCCGGATTTATTTGGGAAAATATATTACTATAGCGAAGAAGATCACATACCCATAACAATTTTTTCTTCAATATTAAAAGGTCTTTCGAAAAAATTTTTACCAACTATCGAGGATTTTAGTCCGCATATCATAATATCCACTCATCCTTTTTCAACTGAAATGATTTCATACTTAAAAGAAAATGGGCACATACATAATTCAAAATTAATCAATTTATTAACTGACTACGCCCCTCATAAGTTTTGGATTCATGATTATGTTGATGCTTATATTACTGCTAGTGAACAAATGACAAAAGATATGATAAATAGAGGAGTAAATGAAGATATTATTTACCCTATTGGAATACCTGTTGGAACAAGTTTTTTAGTTTCCTATGACAAAAAGAAAACTCTAGCTTCAATTGGTTTTTCTGAAAATCGTTTTACAATTTTGTTAATGTCAGGAAGTCTTGGTGTTGATTACGTTCTTAAAATTTTTAAAATGATTATAGAGATTCGTCGTCCAATTCAAATTATAATTATAACCGGAAATAACACATTGTTATATAACAAATTTAAAACCATTATTAAAAATTCAAATAATCCATTTATAAAATTTCACTTACTTGGATTTACAAAAGAAGTTAGTAAATATATGAGCATAAGCGATGTTATAATAACAAAGCCTGGAGGACTTACAACCACTGAAGCAATTTTTTCAAATCTTCCAATAATATTTTTCGATGCAGTTCCGGGTCAAGAAGAGAAAAACGCAGAGTTTATTTTAAATAACAAAATGGGAATGAGAATATCTAAATCAAAAGAAAGTATAGATGAGTTTGTTAAACTTATAGATAATAGATATTTATTAGAGGAAATGAAAAATAATATTATTTCCGTTAGAAAGGACAATTTCTTAGATAACTTAATTAATATAATAAACTCTCTTTTAAATAGAAATGATAAAGATGATAAAAACTAAATAAACTATACCTATAATCTATTTAGGTATAGTTTAAAATATTTTTTGGAAAATATTTTTTACAACTTCTGCAATTTTAAAAGATACTTTTACATTTTTCTTAGCTTGTCTACCAAAAGTAGAAACCTCCATATCTTTAGAATTGTTATTAATAACTTCTACCATAGAGTTAATATTTTTATCTTTATTGTTATCATGTATAAACCCTACACTTGAAAATAGTAAGCTCCAAAAATTTTTCCCTTTACCTTCTCCAATATACATTATGAAAGAATCGTAAACTCCTTCAGGAATTAAATATCCTTCATAAATTCTATCTTCAAAATACTTTTTACCAACTTTGATATTTATTTCCTGTTCAACACCAAACTCTTTTAAAACTTCTTCTCCAATTTTTTTAATGTAATATGAGTTTTTACAAAGAGTATTTAATATTTCATCTTTGCTTCCATCAAGAGTTTCCTTTTCATTTAAATATTTAACAACCCTATCTTTTATAATATTTTTAACTTTTTGATCAAACTCAGAATCACTATTTGCAATAACGTGAAATCTTACCATTTCGTCTTTTAAATTCTTATAGTTCAAAGTAATATCTGATGATTTAGATAAAGCAACTTGTGTACTTATAAACGTTAATAACCCTATAAAAAACAAAAATTTGATAACTCTCATAAAACTCACCTCATGATGAAGTATTACAGTTACCAAATTTTTTATACATTAAAATGAAATATTTCCAATATTTGTTATATTATTTTGTATATTAATTTTAACTTCTAATTGTTTCATCCATTCATTTTGATCTTTAATTTTTGTTTTCCAAATAGAATTTTTAAATTTATAAATATAATTTTCAAAATTTAATATATCCATCTCATCTTTATAAAATCTATTAACTAAATTTATAGAAGAATTGTAAATATTTTGATCTAAATAGTTCTTTATCTCATTTAAAAAATCTTTATTTAAATTATCATGATTAATATCTAAACAATTTTTAATAATAGTTTTTAAATCAAAATTTAAAATAACATTTCCACTATCAAGAATTTTAATCTTTCTATTTATATTTTGAGCTTCAAAATCTATATTTCCATCTTTATATGGAATTTCATTTAAAATTTTAAAACTTTCTCCCCTTAAAAAATTAATAATCATGGTGTCTTTTAAATTTAATTCTTCAACAAATTTATAGTCATCTAGAATATAACTTCCTGAAATTTTCATTGAGGTTTTATTCTCATTTAATTTTAATAAAGGAACGAGAACCACATTATTTTGAGAGAAATAATCAAACAAGTCATTTAATGTAATAGATTTAACTCCATTTTCTTTATTATTATGCTCTATTAAATCACTAATAAATACTTGAGAATCCTCTCCTGATTTTGGTTTAAAAGTTACATAATCACTTCCATTTCCATCTCCAACACATACATAAACTCTCCTACTTATTTGAGGTTCATGAGATAGAAAATCTAAAAATTTCTTAAGATTTTTCTCATCTTTAGCTATTTTAGAAGATAAAATAATAACTTTTACATGCTCTAAATCAACTGTTCTCTGAGTCTTTGAAATAATATCTCCAACAGCTTCATAAAAGGTTTTTCCAAATCCACTTACACTTCCTCCCCCTTTAATCTTTGAAGACTCAGGAGAAAATTCAGATATATCAGGATAAGAAAAGTTTATAGAAAAATTTCCAGAATCATCGACATCCACAGAAATACTAGATACAAAAAGTTTTGTATCTATACTTAAAGAATATGTACACGACTTAAACATAAATATTGTTAAAATACCTAAGAGTGTAAAGAGAAACTTTCTCAATTTTTCTCACCACTCTTTCTTAAAAATTGTTTTAAATAACTAACTACAAAAAGTACAATAGGCACCCCAAAAACTATAACAAGAGAAATTGGAAACACAATATTGTTTATCATAAAATTTATATCATTTAAATTTTGAGGAACCAAAGTTAAAACATATATAATTGGTATAAACATGGTAGAAGAAACTTTATGTTTATACATTCCTAAAGATTTACTATTTATATAACTAGAATAAAAATATAAGTTTATAAAATTCATAAGAAAGAAAATTATACAAATAGTTATAATAATCCCTTCTACTCTTTCAACAAATCCACCAGGAACATCAACTGTTGTAAAAGCTAAAATTATTGGCCAAATTGATTTTATAGTTTGATTTATATTTAAAACGCTCACACAAATTAAAAATACAAAAGCTAAAAATATAAATGAAAAAATTGTGGATTTATAACTTACATGAAATTTCTTTTTATCCCCAAATTTATACATAGGCAGTAGATAAAACAACATAATTATTCCTGAAAAATAACTTCCAAGGGTAAGAAAACCTTTAAAATAGCTTTCTTTAGTTTTAATTGTAATAGGTAAAAGATTTGTAATATCCACATTTTTATAAACAATTACTAAAATAACAAAACATGAAATCATAAGAAATACAAACATTATTTCATTTAATCCAATTAAAGCTCTATCTCCTTGCCTTACAGCATAATAACTTACAAAAAGTGTAATAATTATCATAAACTCACTATTTATATTTGGAAATATATAGGTTTTTATAGATTCAATAAAAACCCTAAGTTCAATCGATACTAAAAATATAATTCCAAAACTTAATATAAACAAAAGAGTTCTTCCAATAAATTTTCCAAAACTCTTTTCCATAATTTCATCTAATGATGAAAACCCATTTATCTTAACAATTTCATAAATCATTCTCACAAAAATCAAATAAATTATTCCATAAATAATAGTCGGTAAAAAACCATTATTCCCAAGAATCTTTCCTATATTTTGAGTATACGTAAACACACCAAATCCAACTAAACTTAAAAAAAGAGTTGCAAAAATACCAAAACTTCGAATTTTATTATGATCAACCTTATCTCTCATAATACTACTCCTTTACTTTTGTCTTCTCTTATCTTGAGTATTCATATATTTAGGTCTATCCTTAAACATATAAAGAGGATATTTTACAAAAACATCTTTAAAGTCCCTTTTTCTCATATTTACAACTGGTGATAAATATGGAATTCCAAAACTTTCAATTTTAAGCAAATATGTAAGAAATATAAATGTTCCAAGTATTATTCCATAGAAACCTATAATACTTGACATTATGATATATAAAATTCTAAAAATTCTAATAGATAATGTAATTTCATAATTTGGAGACATAAATCCACTTATAATGGTTAAAGCCACAACAACAATCATAACAGGACTTACCAAACCTGCACTAACTGCCGCTTGCCCTATAATAAGTCCTCCAACAATTCCAATAGTGGAGCCTATTGCCTTTGGAAGTCTAACAATTGCCTCAAGTAAAAATGCTAAAAACACTTCCATTATAATAGCTTCAAACACTGGAGGAAAAGCAATTCCTTGCCTTGAACTTGCAATAGCATAAGCAAGCTTTGTTGGAATAATTGAGGTGTGAAAACTCGTAACAGAAATATACAAAGCTGGAAGTACAAGAGATACAATTAAAGCCATAAATCTTATAATTCTTGAAAAACTACTATAAATCCATCTCAAATTATAATCATCAGGAGTTTGAAATAAATTTGAAAAAGTCGATGGAACAATTAAAACAAAAGGAGAATTATCAACAACAATACAAACTTTTCCTTCATATATAGCTGAAGCTACAACCTCTGGTCTTTCAGTTGCTTGAACTTGAGGGAATATACTCCACTTTTCCCCTTCAATAAGTTGTTCTATATACCCACTATCTAAAATTGCATCTATATCTATTGATGATATTTTTTGTTTAACCTCATTTAAAATATCTTTATTAACAATGTCATCTATGTACATAATTGCAATGTCTGTTTTAGATCTAACACCAGCAATAGTTCCATAAACTTTTAATCTCGTATCTCTTACTCTTCTTCTTATAAGAGCAGTGTTAAATCTTAAAGATTCAGTAAATCCATCTCTTGATCCTCTTATAACAGACTCTCCTGAAGGTTCACTTACTCCTCTATTTGGCCAAGCTTTTGTAGAAATAATATAAACCTCTTCACACCCATCTACAAAAACAACTGTTTCTCCAGATAATACACTTACAACAGCCTTTTCCATGCTATTACTTTTCTTCATATCAGAAGTTGTAACAATTTCCTCTAAACTTTTATTTATATCTACATGCTCTTTGTTACTATCAAGAAGAGTATCTACTATAAATTTACTAACAAATTGTTTATCTCCTAGACCATCTATGTATACAATAAAACATTTCTTACCTTCAACTTTAAATTCTCTAAACACAAGATCGCTATTATCTTTAAATAAATTTTTCAAATACAAAATCGTATCATCTATATTTTTAAAAATTTCATCTCTTATTTCTTCTTTCATATTTACCTCCTTTAAACTCTTATTCTAAATATTAAAATTCCTATAATCCAAATTAAATATAAAACTATTAAAATTTTTGATATTAAAACATCCCTTTTCATTTTCGGATCTTTTTTATATCCATTAACTTCATTAAAAATTAAAATTCCAATAACTATAATCATCAAAACGTAAAATTTTTCATTTGCAATGGTAAGTATTGTCATTATATTAATTCCTTCCAAAATTAAATAATAACTTTAGTATTTTCTAATTTTTTTGTAATTATACATATAAAAATAGGATACATACAAAATTCGTATATATCCTATTTATCTATGGTCTTAGTTAAAAACACCTCATATTTATTTTTAAACTCATCATAACAATTTTGAGCTTTATTAAAATCATCAAACATTCCATAAACACAAGAGCCACTTCCACTCATTGAAGAAGCATCTGCCCCCAAATTTATAAACTCCTCTTTTATTTCTCTAATTACATCCATTCCAAAAACATTTGAATACTCCAAAGTATTTGATACATTTTCATATACCTCATTAAAGTCCCTATTCTCTAAAGCCCTTATCATATGATTCTTATTTATATTATATTTCATATTTTCAATATTAAAATTCTCATACACATCTTTAGTTGAAAATCCAAAACTCGGTTTAACTATAACAACATATTTGTTTGATAAAGAAGGAAGTTTATAAATTTTCTCCCCAATTCCTTCACACAAAATACTACCACCAAGTATTGAATATGGAAAATCCCCACCGAGTATAATGCTTTCTCTTGATAAAATCTCCAACGAAATATTTAATTCATAAATTTCATTTAATAGTTTTATAATTTCTGCAGCGTTACTTGTACCTCCACCAAGGCCACCAAATACAGGTATATTTTTATAAATAACAATGGTAACTTTTCCTTTTAAATCATATTTTTCCATAAACCATTTACAAGCTTTATAACACAAATTTTCATGGTTATTTGGAACATTTTTATGATTGCAAGTAACTTCTATTTCTACTCCATTAAAATTTTTATCAATATTTACCTCTATCTCATCAAATAAATCAATTCTTTGTATCAAAGTTTCAATATCATGATATCCATCTTTTCGTCTACCAATAATATTTAGGAAAAGATTAATCTTACCATAACTTCTTATCCTCATAAATTTTCTCCTATACCTTTTATAACCCTTAAATTATATAAAAAACTTTTGTTAAAATCAAAAAAATAATCAGGAATATTAAATTCCTGATTATCAATAATTTATGCTAAATCTCTCTTAGATAATTTCATATTTTGTTTATCTAAAATTACATTGTATAATTTATCATAATCCTCATAGAAAGCTACAATAATATCTCCCTGCTTACCATTATCTATAGCCTCACTTAGAGCATCTCCTTCATCTAATATAACTTTATATTTACTAGAATCTTCAAAGCCTTTTTTAATAATATTTGCAATCTCAAAATCTTTTCGTCCACGCTTATCACTATCTTCTTTTATATAACTAAAAGATAAATTCTTAGAACATAATTTTCCTATTTCTAAAGCAACTCTATCTCCTCTATCTCCAGGTATACCAATAACCCCAACAATATTTTTATATCCCATGTTCTTTATACTTTCAAAAACTGCCTTAAATCCCTCTATGTTATGAGCATAATCTAAAACTACTTTTATTCCTTTGACATCAAATTGATTAAATCTTCCTTTATTATGTTTATCATCACATAAAAAACTCTTTAATCCTTTTGATATTATACAATAATCTATTTCAAGACCTACCAAACAAGCAGTTGAGGTTAAAACATTTTCTATATTATGAACAAGAACTCCTCCACAAGTAATAGGAACATCTTTTAAATCAGCAATATGAAATATTCTCTTATTTTTTTCAACATATAAAGATCCATTATCTATATATACTCCATAATTTCCTTTTTCCAAGTTCTCTCTCAAAAACTCATTCTCACGATTTTTTGAAAACACGATCAAATTTCCTTTAGCTCTAGAAGATATTTTCTTACACATTTCATCATCACCATTAATTATAGAATATCCATCTTCTTTAACCGCTTCTACAATTAAGGATTTAACATGAGCAAGCTCCTCTAATGAATTTACCCCATCTAAACCTAAATGATCATCACTAATATTCGTTATAACTCCAACATCTGCTAAATCATAAGCAAGACCTTTTTTTATAATTCCTCCCCTAGCAGTTTCTAAAACCGCAATATCTACATCTTTATTTAAAAGAACACTTCTGGCACTATAAAATCCTGTCATATCTCCTTTAGCAATACATTCATCATTTACAAAAACTCCACTAGTAGTTGTCATACCAACCGTGTATCCAAGGCCTCTTAAAGTATGAGCCACAATTCTAGTTGTAGTAGTTTTACCATTAGTTCCTGTAATAGAAATAACCGGTATACTCTTTGGAGAATTTTTAAATAAAGCTGACACTATTGCCCCAGATACATCTCTAGGTACACCTTCACTTGGATAATGATGCATTCTAATACCAGGAGCTGCATTTATTTCAACAATAACCCCATTATCATATAATGGTTTAGATACATCCTCACAACATAAATCAATTCCACAAATGTTAAGTCCTATAGCTTTTGCCGCTCTTATACAAATATCTATATTTTCCTTACAAATTTCATCAGTGCAATCAATTGAAGTTCCACCCGTTGATAAATTAGAATTCTCTCTTAAAACAACACTGTTATCTTTCTCTAATACATCTTCTAAATTATACCCTTGCTTAGAAATACAGAAAATTAATTCGCTATCTATTTTAATTTTTGTAAGAGGCTTCTCATGACCATCTCCACGATTCTTATCTTTATTTAAAATATCAATAAGTTCTTTAATACTACTTATCCCATCTCCTGTGACAATAGGAGGAATTCTCTTAGAAACTGCTACAACTTCTCCATCTACCACACAAACTCTATAATCATAACCTCTCACAAATTGTTCAACCATAACATCTCTAAACTTATTTTTTATATCTTCATACGCCTCAATTAATTGTTTCTCATTTTTTATATTTAAATATACCCCTTTACCTTGATGACCATATTGAGGCTTTAGAACAACAGGATATCCTATATCTTCTGCTTCAAGTAAAAGTTCTAATTTGCTATTTACTTTATCTCCTTTTGCAACTGGCAAAAATTGCATTTCTAAAAGTTTCTTAGTTAAAACCTTATCACTTGCAATATCAACACTTATGGAACTTGTATTTGAATCTATTGTTGCCTGTATCATTTTGCTATATCTTCCATATCCAAATTGAAATAAAGAATTATCATCAAATCTTATAATAGGTATACCTAAATTTTTTGCAGCATCACACAATGCAAGGGCACTTGGTCCCAAATTTTCATATTCTAATATTTCTTTAATATCTTTAATTCTTGAATCAATATCTATATCTTTCTTTAAAATCAAAGAATTTATTAAATCAATTGCAAGTCTAGCTATAGCTAAAGCAGTTTTTTTGTAGATATATTCAAATACAACGTAATATAAATCCCCTTCGATTTCACGAGCTTTTCCATAAGCAATTTCAAGCCCAACTCTACTATGTAAAGCAATAATAGTATGCTCACAAATGTGAGCTAAATAAGTTCCTTCTCTTAATCTTTTTACAAATCCATGGTCCTCGTCTATTCCACATCTATGTTCCCATATTTCTGGCAATAAATCAATTAACTTATCATTAAATCCATCTATATCTTTACTTGGAGTTTCACAATATCCCTGTAAATCAACATCCATTCTGACCACTTTTCTATGAGAGTAAATATTTTTACCCTCATAAGCTCTGTAATTTAAAATTTTCATTATCTTATTCTTTCCTCCTCAAGTGGTTGTTTTTTATTTAAATCGAAACAATTCCCACTTTTTAAAACATGCATTTTAACATTAAATAAACTTAAAGGAACTTCATTTTCTTGCTCTAATAAACTGCTATATGTTAAATTTCTTCCATCTATTATATAGACAGCACCAGATCCTATAACGCTAAAATACCCTTGTTTTTTGTTAACTACTATTGCTGTATCTTCATCTATTCCAATCCCCAATACACTTGGATTTTCTGCAATAGCCCCAAGAAGTCTTCCAATTCTCCCTCTTTGAGCAAAGTGCTGATCTA
The DNA here is from genome assembly GCA_017889345.1 of Clostridiales bacterium. Classification (GTDB taxonomy): domain Bacteria; phylum Bacillota; class Clostridia; order Clostridiales; family Clostridiaceae; genus Dwaynesavagella. Next base: position 25,595 of record JAGHEJ010000041.1, read on the forward strand.
TCATAACTCCTTGCATAAATCCAAACCCTGGACATTTAGACAAATTATGTTTTTTTGGAGACTCTTCATCAGGACCTCTAACAATCATTGTTTCACTCATAACAGATGCTCCTGCTGAAGTTCCTGCAAATATCCCTCCATTTTCATGAAGTTTTTTTATCTCTTCATATAAAGGAGTCCCCCCTACCAAACTAGTTATCTTAAGCTGATTTCCACCTGTAAAAAATATTAATGAGGCATTTCTTACCATATCTAAAAAATTCTTATCTTCACATTGTTCTCTCGTTGAAACATCTAATATTTCAACATTTCTAACTCCTAAATCATGAAATAAATTTTTATAATCATAACCAATTTCTCTTCCAATTTCAGAAGCTAATGTAGCAATTATCATATTATCTTCTTCTTTGTTAATCATATCTGCAACTTTTCTTAAAATTTCTCTATTTCCACTTTTATCTTCTGCTCCACCTATAATTATAAGTTCACCGCTAATAATAGAATTCATTAACTTCTCACCTCATACTATTTAATATTGTTAACCACTATAAAAAATAATATTCATAATTTTCTAATAACCCCGTTATTAATCTACTTAAAATAAACCAAGTTATAGTATGTACAATTATTATTTTTAAAATACATAGATTTATTAAATCAAAAAATTAAAAAGCACAGCCAGTTTGGCTATGCTTTTTAAAATATAGCTTTTAATGGAATCAATAATTTTTGTCCAAAAATATCATCATCTTGATTTAAATCATTAATTCTACAAATATCTTCTATAGCTACACAATATTTTTTAGCTATACTCCACAAAGTATCATCTTCTCCTACAATATAAATTATAACACTACAATCTTTTTCAGGAGCTTCTTCTTGAGTTCTATATATATCAACTAATATATCTTTTCTAACCTCAGATCTTAATTGAGTTTTAACATTAACAATAACTTTTATTCCTATTGTTTTAGCTTCAATATAAGCATCTATACTTTCTAGATTACATTTACCAATAACATCCATATCTATTTTTATATTTTCATTTTCAATAGATGTTGAAAATGGAATTTCATGTTTAAAGCTTACAAATTCATTTTCTTTAGAATTAGTTTTATATATTACCTCAGCTTTAACAACTCCATCTACTATAACTTTTCCTTCAATAATTTTTTTGTTAGTTATAAAACATCTTCCAGTACTATAAACAATATTTGTTGGTACCTCTTCAACTTCAACATTATCTTTAACAATTATGTCTGTACTATTGTAATCTTCAATATTATTTATTTTATAACTATTTTTAACTAAATTTATAAATGAAGTCTTACTATAAGCATCATCTATAGCAGAAATTATATTATTATGCATTACCTTTAAATCGCATTTTAAATTTAAATAAATATTTATAATTCTGCTTTCTCCTGACTCATCTTCATCTATCATATATTCAAAACCAATCATACTCCAATTATCAACTGGAATCATATCTTCTGAAACATCTTCAGAATCAATCTCTTTAGTCAAATAAATATCTTGCTCTAAATAACATAATTCATCAGAGCCTACTCCCTTATATAATACCTTTATTTTACAATAAGCATTATAAACAATTTTCCCTTCTAAAAGCTTACACTCTGTTTTATATATATAAGAATCACAAACTAATATTTTTGAAATAGATACCTTATCTAAAGGTATATTTATTATTGTTTCATTTGAAAGTTCTTCTGTAAATGTACCTTTTAATTCACAAATTTTTATATCCTTCATTAAAAGTTGAATATCATTTTGTCCTTCTAAATCATATACAACATCTACATCTAAAACTTCGTTTGCTATAGATGTGAATTTTAAAACTCCATCAACACTTATTTTTCTTTCATTTAATACTAACGAATCTATTCTTATAACATCTGTTGTAACATTATATAAACTTTCTTTCTTCATACCAAAAGTTTCAATATACAAATTAAATTTATCTGAATAAGAAACATTATATGTATTATCTTTCTCCTCATCTTTTGATGTATAAATTACTGTATATAAAATCTCCCCTTCAACAAACACTTTATCTGTAAAAGATTCTGTATTATTAATCTTAGGTTTAACTTCTACCATTAATATTTTATAAACATCTGGATGCGTATCTGGAATTAAATACTCTCCTTTAACTGTAAACTCATTAGTTCCCTCAACTGATTTACCTTCGTAACTAATTTTTTGTTTCTTTAAATTAATTTCTTCCACTTTTCTACCTCCAAGCCTTAATTAATACATATTTATTTAAAAATATTAAAAATATTCCTAATTTTAACTTTAGAGATAAAAAATAATAAAAAATAAGAGTTTCTAAATTTATAGAAACTCTTTTAAAACACACTCTCTCTTATTATCATATGTAAACTAAATTATTGTACCATTAACTCGCGTAAACTATTTGAACTGTATTAGTCAACACATCAGAATAACTATATGTTACTATACGTTGGGTGTCAGTTTCCAATCTTATTAAAAAGATACTTCGATACGTTTTTTCAATAGTACCTTTATCAATAAAAATACGTCGCCTTCCTCCATTAGCCTTAAGAGTAACCTTATGACCAAGATGATTTTCTATATCTCTCTTTATAGATGCTAGGGTTTTAACACTCCCCATAATCAACACCCTCTTTCCTATTTCTTATTGTACTATATTTAATTAATAATTGTCAAATTTTACTATTTTAAATATAAACTACATATAAAAAGATTTAGGAAATCCCTCTCTATATTTACCACGAGTTTGTATTCCTCCAATTCCATTAAAACCTGTTATAGTTTCATTTAAAAGTTCATCTATTCTCACAGTTTTATCTATAGAGGTATTAAACACTTTTGAACATACCAAAACAGGATCTAAACAATGAACTAAAACTCTTTTAGGAGAAGTTGCAAAATTTGCACCTGCCTCTATTAAAAGTTCATAACAACTTTGACATGCCCCTGCAAATATAACTAAATTATCTAAGTTTTTTTCATAACGCCTAAGCTTTTTTACACTCTCTACAAAATATTTTGAGTTCTTATAAAAATTCAAATCCATATAATCGTATATATTTTTACTCATACTATCATGACCAGTTAAAACTACAATATCTGGACGATAAAACTTAACAAGATCTAAAATAACATCTGGTTGTTTACTCTCTTCAACACATTCTCCATGAGCATTTATTAATAACTCTTCGTAAACTTCCATGCACTTACATAAATAATCAAAATCTCCATCTATATGAAGAACACTTCCGCTTTTACCAAAGTTAAATGCCTTTTTTTTTACAACTCTTACATCTCTTGCCTTACTCTGTTCTAATTTTAAACTTTCTGAATCATTTCTAAATTTAAGGTTTTTTTTATTAGAATAAGCTTGCTTTATTTTCTCTTTAATTAAATTAGATGCCTTTTCATTTGAAGAAGTATTATTTATAACTTCAAGATCATCTTCAAATGCATCTGCAATAATTCTTATACTTTTTCCCTTTAATATATATCGCTTTTTATTTTCATGCTCTTTTATATCAACAACTTTAAATTTAATATCTTTATTGTAAGATTTTCTAACTACTATATCTCCAATTTTCATAAAAGTCCTTTTTAATCATATTCTTAATTAAAAATATGTTTTAAAAAGGATTTATGATACTTTTTTAAACGTTTCTTCCACCTAATATATTAAATCCTGAATCAACGTGGATTATTTCTCCAGTTATTCCTCTTGAAAGATCACTTATTAAAAATAATGCAGTATCCCCAACTTCTGACGGATCAGTTGTTCTTCTAAGGGGAGCATTCTTTTCAATTTCTTCTAAGATTAAATTAAAATCTCCAATTCCTTTTGCTGAAAGAGTTTTTATTGGTCCTGCCGAAATTCCATTAACTCTTATGTTTTTCTTTCCTAAATCATTAGCTAAATATCTAACGCTCATATCAAGAGATGCCTTTGCAACTCCCATTACGTTATAGTTTGGAATAACTTTTTCACTTCCATAATAAGTAAGAGTTACTATGCTTCCTCCTTCTGTCATATACTTAGAAGCTTCTTTTATGACTCCTGTTAAAGAATAAGCACTTATATTTTGAGATAATAAAAATCCTTCCCTTGTAGTATTTAAATATTCTCCCTTTAACTCTTCTTTATTTGCAAAAGCTATTGAGTGAACAATTCCGTGGATTACTCCAACTTTTTCTCCTATTGTTTTAAAACAATTTTCTATACTTTCGTCGCTTGAAACATCACATTCAACCATTAAATACTTTTTTCCAAGAGTGTCTACTAATTTTTCAAGATTCTTTTTAAATCTTTCATTTACATATGTAAAAATAATATTTGCATCAGCTTTATGTAAAGATTGAGCAATATGCCAAGCTATACTAAAATTGTTAGCAACTCCCATTATTACTACATTTTTTTTGTTTAATGATATCTCCATTTTACTCCTCCTAATTTTTAATTATAAAACTCCCTGTTATAATTCAAAATTATTTTTGACTATTTTTGTAAAAAAGTCAATAAAAAACAACTAAAACGTGTAAAAACTAATACACGTTTTAATTGTTAAATTTTTATAGAATATTCATTCTTAAATTTAGTTAAAAATTCCATATACTCATCTTTTTCATTTAATATTTTTTCAAAATGATTCATGAAAACATTTTGTCTTATAAGCATGTCATTATAAAAATATCTATTAGAAAGTCTCCAAAACCTTTGTGGAAACATTAAAAATCCATAAATTAAAAATATTTCATCATCACTAAGTTTTGAAACCTTATCATAACTTTCAATTATGTTTTTACAAATCTCAATATCCCAATTATTCTTCTTTAAAACTTTTGTTATAAAATTTGCAACGTCATAACTTCTAATTTCTCTCTTACAATAATCAAAATCTACAACATTAAACTTCTCATCATTATCTATTACAATATTGTGATGAGTGTAATCATGATGGCAAAAGCTTTTCTCTTCCTCTGCAATTTTGCAAATATCATAATATTTAGACACCTCAAAAAGAGCATAAGCTTCTTTTGCAAGATTTTTATAAAACTCATAATTTTTAAGATATATCATGTCCACATCATTTTTGATTCCTTTTTTACGAACCATATCTCTCATTTTATCAAAAGACTTTATGCGTTTACTCATAACGCTTGGCCATCTTTCAAGATCACTTTTAAGCTTTGAATGTTCAGGGGGCTCATATCCTCTAGATGCAATATGAAGATTTGCAAGAGTATTAGAAGCTTTAACAACTTCATCTATGTTCATAAAATCACATTCTCTTCCCTCAATCCATTGAGAAAGTGTGTAAATATCTTCATTAACTATCGCATAAGGATTATTTTCTACATTTAAATAAAACCTATCTATGTTATCAAATCCATTTTTAATTAAATGTTCTTTTGCTCCATATATAAAAATTAATTTCTGTACACCATAAGAAACCTTTTTTAAACACATTTCTCCTTTATTAGTCTTTAAAAAATAAATTCCCTTACTTGGTTTTATTTTCTCTATTTTTAAATCAAATTGTCTTTCAATCTCAAATTCTCTCATCATAGTTATATTCACCTCCTTTATATCAATATGAAATGAATATAAAAATTATTATTTTCATTAACAAATTTAATTTACTTTAATATGTTAATACTATAAAATTCAGAAGAAAGGCATAAAAATGCGTATAGCAATCGATGGTAGATCTGCTTTTTTTTATAGAGGAAGTGGAGTTGGAAATTACTCTTATGAACTTATAAAAAATATTTTTAAAATAAATTCCTCTAACTTAATTCACATACATTCAAACCCAATTCCTAAAACCTACAAATCTTTTTGGGAATTATCAAATACACCCTTAGTTTTAACAAAACATTACGATACATTTCTAAATCCACATAACGGAATTGGTCTTCCAAAAAATAACTCAGAAAAAATTATAACAACTCTTCACGATATTATTCCCTCAAAATTACCAGAAACTGTTAGCCCTACTTATTTAAAAATATATAATGAAAATATTTTTAAAATCCTTGAGAGGAGCCACAAAATTTTAACAGTTTCAAATTTTTCAAAAAATGATATTTCAAAGACTTTTAACATAAATAAAGATAAAATACACGTAACTTATCTTGCTCCTTCTAAAATCTATAAACCAATTAATAAGAATCTTTGTAGAAATTTTTTAAAAAAATTCTATAACATAAATTTTAATTACGTTTTATATATAGGAGGGTTTAGTCCTCGAAAAAATATTTTGGGCTTAATAGAAGGTTTTTCAAAACTTCGTTATAAAATTCCAAACATTAAACTTTTAATAGTTGGATTTAAGGGAATCTCTTATGAAAATTATTTCAAAAGATGTTGTGAGCTTAATTTATGTAATGATGTAATTTTTACTGGATTTATTCCAACTTGCGATCTTCCATTTTTTTATAATGGAGCAAAATGCTTTATATACCCCTCTTTTTATGAAGGATTTGGTCTTCCTCCCCTTGAAGCTATGGCTTGTGAAACTCCTGTTATAACCTCAAAAGTTACCTCAATGCCTGAAATTTTAAAAAATGCTCCAATTTATATCGATCCATATAATATAGACGATATTTATGATGGTTTATATAATTTATTAAAAGACTCCTCTCTTCAAAAAAAAGCTATTAAAAATTCTTTAAACCACGTTAAAAATTTTTCCTGGGAAAAAACCTCAAGAAAAACCTTAGAATTTATATACAAAAATTAAAGCTCTAATATTTTCCACAAACATTAGAGCTTTTTGTTTTATATATTTGATTTTATAAATTCTTCAATATCACTTATAGAATTTATTTTATTAGGCATAAGTCTTCCTTTTTGTTCCCCATTTTCATAAACTATCATAGTTGGAAGACCCATAACCTTTTCTTTAATACAAAGCATTTTATCTTCATCCACATTAAATTTAAAAAACTTCATACTATCTTTATATTTTTCAGATAATTCCACAACTCCATCCATAAATTGTAAGCATTTTTGGCAACTATTACTCCAAAAATCTACAAAACAAACTCCTTCACTTAATTCTTGTTTAAAATTATCTTTGCTTAATGATACCATTTAATTTTCCTCCTAAAAATATTTTAATGTCCCTCTATAAACTTTTCAGCCATTATACTAGCTATAGCTCCATCTGAAGCCGCTGTTATAATTTGTCTTAAATCTTTCTTTCTTAAATCTCCTGCAACAAATACTCCATCTATATTTGTTTTCATATCTTCCCCAGCTAGTACATATCCACCTTCATCAAGTTCTATTTTTCCTTTTATAATATCATTTATTGGATCAAGTCCAACAAATACGAAACATCCAGAAACTTCAAGCTCACTTTTTTCTCCAGTTAATGTATTCTTCAAAATAAGCTTCTCTAAAAGTCCATCTCCTTGAGCTTCCTCTACAACAGAATTTAAAATAAATTCAATTTTTTCATGCTCTTTTGCTTTATTTACAAGAGATTTTGCAGCTCTAAACTCATCTCTTCTATGAATAATTTTTATAGACTTTGCAAATCTTGTTAAAAATATTGCTTCAGTTAATGCAGAATCTCCTCCACCAATAACAGCTATATCCATCCCTTCAAAGAATGCTCCATCGCATGTTGCACAATATGAAACTCCCATACTTCTAAATTCTTCTTCATTTTTAAATCCTGCAAGTCTTGGCTTTGCTCCCATAGCAAGTATAACTGTTTTACCTTGTAATTCCCCTTTAGATGTAATAACCTTCTTTATTTTATCATCAAATTTTACACTTTCTACATCACCCTTTAATATTTCAACACCAAATTTTTCAACTTGTTCTTTCATTGTTTCTGATAATTCTGGTCCTGTAACTTTTAAAACTCCAGGATAATTTTCAACTTCATGAGTTGTTGATGTTTGACCACCAAAAGTTTCCTTCTCAATTAAAACAGTATTTAACTTTCCTCGACCTGCATATAGTCCTGCAGAAAGACCAGCAGGTCCACCACCTATAATAATCACATCATAAATCATTAAAAACTCCTCCTTTTAATCATTTTTTATAAATACTCCCGTACACCCTTTTCCAGCATATGCACCAATTACACACCCAACATGACTCACATAAAAATTATATCCTCTATTATTCAAATAATTTTTTATATCCTCTAAAATAATTGATCCTTTTGAATATACTATATAAATTTTGCTATCCTTATCTATATTATTTTTCTCTATAAATTGAATTAAATAATTTAAAATAGCTTTTTTCCCTCTTACTCTTCCTAAAAGTATTATTTCTCCACTTAATAACCCTATAATGGGCTTTATTTTTAATACGCGTGCTAAAACTCCTAAAGTCTTTCCAATTTTTCCTGATCTTATTAAATTTACTAAATCTTCTATAACAATACAAGATTTAATTGTAGAAATATCCTTTTCTATATTTTTACATACTTCCTCTAAAGAATACCCATCTCTAACCATCTCCGCTGCTTCTTTAACAATAAGTCCAAGACCTAATCCAGCATTTAAACTATCGTATATATAAATATCTTTCGTTTCCAAAATATTTTTAGCAATTGAAGCTGATTGATAAGTTTCACTTAGTTTACTTGAAAGATGTATAGAAATTATTTTGTATCCTCTATCTAAATATTTTTCATATACTTCTTTAAATACATCTGGCGTAACTTGAGATGTGGTTGGAAAATCCTCGTCCTTATCCACTATTTCCATAAGTTCATCAAAAGTTATATTTTTCCCATCTTCATAAGATTTAGAATTTATATTTACAGAAAGATATACAACTTTTACGCCAAGATCATTTAATATATCTTTTGGTAAATCACATGTGCTATCTGTAATAATTTTTATTTTATCCACTATTTCCTCCAAGCTACCTCATATTTAAAAAACCTACTTGCCTTAATGCCTCATATAAAATTATATTTGCAGTATTAGCTACATTTAAGGATCTAGTAGTTGTATTTATCATAGGTATTCTTATTTTATAATCATCTTCTATCATATCCATTATTTCCTGAGGAAGTCCTTTTGATTCCTTCCCAAATAAAAAACAATCTCCAAATTTATAAGAAGGATTTGTATAAAATTGAGTAGCTTTTGTGGAACAAATAAAAATTCTATTATGTTTATATTTTTCATAAAATAAAAATTTTCATAAACTGATAAATTAACATCTTTCCAATAATCAAGACCTGCACGTTTAACCTCTTTTTCATCTAACGAAAAATTAAAAGGCTTTATTAAATGAAGCTTAGAATTAGTTAAAACACATGTTCTTCCAATATTTCCAGTATTTAAAGGTTTTTCTGGTTCAAATAACACAATATTAAAACACATTTTAATACTTCTCCTTTGTTTTTTATATATAAAAAAGGATTATATTCATAATAAATATAATCCTTTTTTGAAATTTTTTAAAGATATTTTTAATATTTACTTAGTTCCAACGTGAACAACTTTTTGTTGTGGTAAATAATAATCTTTCCAAAGTAATTTTTTCTCTAAAAGTTTTCCAGTTTGTTTATCACTAACAAGTAAATAAACATTAACCTTTGTTCCATTTACTCCATTTTTCTTAACAACTTTTTGTCCTTTTGAAAGAGTATTATCTTTAACCTCTTTTGTTGTATATGGAACTGATTCATAAGTTTCTGATTCCATAGAATAAGTCTTATCAACTAAAGTTACATCTCCATAAATAGAAATTGTAAGTGTTCTATTTGCAGTAGACACATCAATTAATATTGGGAAATCATATGGATTTTTAAATACATAATCAAGACTTCCCCATGCAACAACCGCATCAAATCCAAGAGGCATATAAGATGTAGGAAGAGAATGGTTTTTTCTTTGAGTTGGAATTATTCCAGATCTTATAACAGCTTGATGAAGAGTACTTAAAGTTTGACATATTCCTCCTCCAAGACCTGACTCATACACATCTCCAACAATTATTGCTGCATCTTTATATCCTCTCTCTCTTGTTCTTGGTCCAACAGTTTTATTAAAACTAAAACTTTCTCCTGGCATTAAAAGAACACCATTTATAACATTTGCTGACAATTCTACATTTGTAGCTCTCTCTTTTGATGAACTTTTAAATGTAGTTGTATATGATCCCAATTTTCCGTTTATTTTCCCTAAAACATCTGAAGAGATTCTAGGGTCAACAGATTTTGTAGGAACTTCAAATCCATTTTGTGAAGCTGAATTTGGGGTAGAATCATTTATCATTTTAATTAGAGCTTCTTTGTCAACTTCTATTCCACTTGAACTTTCAGTTACTACAACTTGTCCATTTACAATAGATGCCTTAGCATCAACAGGACTCACATTAAAAGTATTGGAAAGTTTTTCATATAAAATATCTATAACTTTATTTGCATCAAACTTTTCTTCAAGAGTAATATTTAAACTTTTCTTAGGATTAAAAATTTGATTTACCTTCTCATAATAAGAAAAATCCTCAGAAAAATTAAACGCTTCTACTATCGCTTTATCGTAATCATAAGTTAATCCAAGCTCTTTATAAGAAACCTCTAGCACTTTATCACCTAGAGTAAACTTAACCTTACCTTCTTTTGTTGGTTCACTAAATTCTTCTAATAAAAATTCACTAAGAGAAACCTTACTTAATCCACTAACATCAACACCGTTTATACTAACCCCATTATAAACTTTTCCTTCCCAACTATTTACAATATTTGAAATTCTAAAGTTTAAAATTGAGGCAACGAAAATAATACTAATAAGAATTAATCCAATAACTGTTCCGTGAAAAACTCTACTATTTAGTCGCAAATTTCTGTACATTTTTGAAACTCTATACATACTTTATACCTCTAATTTTTATAATTTAATTACAAATATGGTAAAATCATATCACAAATTAGTTTATAATACTATAAAAAAAGTACAAACATATTTGTTTGTACTTTCATTTTTTACTCTTTTAAAGAGCTCTCTATTAATAAATCTAAAAGACTTGAAAATTCTATTCCAATACTTCTTGCCATCTTTGGAAACAAACTTCCCTTAGTCATCCCAGGAAGAGTATTTATCTCAAGAAAATACGCTTCATCATCTTTAATTATAAAATCAACTCTTCCATAAACTTTACATCCTAAAATTTCGTAACATTTTTTCGAAATATTTTTAATTTCTTCATCTAAATAAGAAGGAAGATTTGCTGGATCTTCTTTTGTTGTATCATCATATTTTGATTCATAATTAAAAAATTCTCTATTTTGAGTTATAATCTCAAGAATTGGAAGAGCTTCCCCATTTAATATTCCACAAGTAACTTCTCTTCCTTTTATAAATTCCTCAACTAAAACTACATCATCATATTTAAATACGTCTTGTAAAAAACTTTCAAGCTCCTCTTTATTATTACAAATTCCCATTCCAACACTAGATCCTCCAGAATTTGGTTTAACTATCACAGGAAATTTTAATTTGAAATTTTCTAAATCATAATTATGCTTCTTAAAAATTTCTCCCTCAGCCATTTTCACATTATAATTTCTCAAAATATCTTTAACAATAGATTTATTCATACAAATTCCACTTGTTAAAGAATTACTTCCACTATATTTTATATCAAGAGTTTCAAGTACACTTTGGGCAGTTCCATCTTCTCCAAACTCTCCATGTAAAGCAATAAATACAAAATCAAGTCCATCGCATTTTAATATATCTCTCTTAGAGTTTAAAAGTATGTCATAAACCTCATACTTATCTCTATTAAGATTTTCAATAATTTGCTTTCCTGTGTTTATAGAAACTTCCCTTTCTGAGGATATTCCTCCATATAATACTCCTACCTTTAATTTCTTATCCATTATATAGCCTCCATTTTATAAATGTTTATTCTTATAATAGTTACAATAGCTTTTTATTGTACACTCCTCGCATTTTGGATTTCTAGAGGTGCAGCATCTTCTTCCATGAAAAATTATTGTGTGGTGACAAATAGTCCATAAATTTTCATCTATATTTTTCATAAGCTCTAGTTCAGTTTTTTCTGGCGTGTTAGCTTTTGCAAGTCCTATTCTATTTGAAACCCTAAATACATGAACATCAACTGCAAATGCTTGTACTCCAAAACAATTTGATATAACAACATTTGCAGTTTTTCTTCCAACTCCAGGAAGAGTTATAAGTAAATCCCTCTCTTTTGGAACCTCTCCATTAAATTTTTCCTTAAGAATTTTACATAAATTCATTATATTTTTGCTTTTAGTTTTATAAAGACCAATAACTTTTATCTTCTCTCTTAGCTCTTCTTCTGTTAAGGTTAAAAAACTATTTAAATCTCCATGAGTTTTAAATAGTTTTTCCGTTACCTCATTTACTTTTTTATCTGTTGTTTGAGCTGATAAAACAGTTGCAATTAATAATTGAAATGGTGTTTCATATAAAAGCTCACATCTAGCATCAGGATATGTTTTTATAAGGGTATCAACTATTATTTTTATTTCCTTCTTCATCTTCACCATATACTCCTTTGTACTCATTAGGTAAAATCTCTGCAATACCTTTCATAAGAGTTAAAATAAATCTCTCTTCATACTCTTGCTTATCTTCATTCTCATTTTTCTTAGGAATATTTATTGGATCTCCTATTGTTACATAAACATCTGCATTATTAAAAGTCTCATTATTCATATTTCCACTTTGATCAATGGGCATAAATTTCTCACTTCCATAAATACTCAAAGGAACAATTGGAACACCACAAAGCTTTGAAATTAAATAAATTCCTTTTTTAGCTTTTATCATTTTACCATTACGACTTCTTGTTCCCTCTGGGAAAATTAAAATGCTATTTCCCCCTTTTACATGCTTTACTAAATTTGAAATAGCACCTCTATCTGGAGAAGAAGGTGTTATACTAATTGTTTTTACAATTTTACATCCAAGATTTGTCATAGGATCTTGTGTAAGTTTAACACCCATGATAAAAGTTACATCTTTCTCTTTTAAAACCTTATTTAAAATAAGTCCATCTGCATTACTTAGATGGTTGCAAATAAATATCACAGGACCTTTTATTTCATCTAACTTTTGCTTATTTATAACTTGAAGATTAGCGTACTTTTTTATGTATCCATCAATACCAAAATTAATTATAGATTTAAGAGTTTTTTCCGGAAGTATTTTCTCTAAAAATATAACAATAGAAGTTATAATTTTCATAAATGATATTTTTTTCATAAAATTTTTACCTCTGATTTTTATTATTTAATAATGTATTTTTATAGTTGTTTAAATAGTCTACATTATCAAAATTTAATTTTTCTAAAAATTTTAGATTTTCTCTATTTTTTATCATTACATTTCTCTTTAATAGATTTTTACCTCTCCAAGAGCAAGAAAGCTTTTTAAAATTCTCCTTAAAATATTTATTATCCATATTAATTATAGTCTTATCATCTACATCTTTTAAAAACTCTTGAATCTTAAATCTTTCATCAAAAGCATAATCTATAACTTTATTTTTAGGACAACTATCTTGACATACATCACATCCAAAAATCATTTCATTTAAATTTTTCATTTCCTCTGAGTTTAAATGTTTTTGTTGAGTCAAATTAGATACACACTTATTAAAATTTTTCTCAATCAAAACATTGTTTGGACAATTTTTTATACAACTATAACATTTACCACATTTTCTAAACTCTGAAATTTCTCTAAACTTTTCTTCATAATAAGAATTTGGTTTTTCTTCACACAAAACTACGTTTGTTATAATTTCTCCTAAAAAAACATAAGAGCCATATTTCTTAGTATAAAGTAAACTGTTTCTCCCAATATGACCAACTCCACTTAAATAAGCAATGTATCTTTCAGGAAGATTATTAGTATCGCAAAAATATTTACAATTATATCCAAATTCCTTTATAAAATTACATACTTTATTTAAGTAATCAGAAACAACGAAATGATAATCCATCCCTTGAGTATATTTTGAAATATCTTTTTTATAGTTCTCATTATTATGTAAATACGGAATAGCTATTGAAATTATCGTCTTTCCATTTTCAAAATAAAGAAAAGGATTAATCCTTTTTTCAACATCTTTTTCCTCAAACTCTGTTAAGTGAGAATTCTTAACCTTACTTTCAAAATAACTTTTAAGTTCAAAAAATTTCCTACAAGGAGTAAATCCATAATGAAAAATATTTAAAGATTCAAAAAGATTTATCAATCCCTCTCTTAATTTAATATCTAACATAATTTTCTCCATAAAAATAAGTTTAAAAGAACTCCTCTTTTAAACTTACTAAATGATATTTTTATATTATTTTAATTTTTTAAAAAGTCTTTTGTCAATACATCATGTATAAATAAAGAACCGCATATTTTCATATTTTTATCAACAACAGGTATGCTAACTAAATCATATTTTAAAAATATTTCAAGAGCAGTATTTAAATCTTCAGTATCATAAAGATAAATAAATTTCTTGTCCATAACATCGTACACATCTAAATGTCTTTCACCAAACATAAGAGTTTTAAAATTAATGACCCCTTCTAAAATATTCTCCTCATTAAGAACATAAATGTTATACAAATATTCATCCTTAAAATCAATATCTTGAATAATCTCAAACATTTCCCCAAGTTTCATATTAACATTAAAACTTATAAATTCTGTATTCATAAGACTTCCTACAGTATCATCTTCATAAGACATTAAAGTTTTTATAGTTTTAATATCACTTTCCTCAAGATTTATAAGAATTCTCTCTTTTGATTTATCATCCATTTCCTCTAAAATATCTGCAAGCTCATAATTTGAAATATAATCAAGAATACTTATAATCTTTGAATCGCTTAAATCTTTTATAAGATCTACTCTTATATTATTGTCCTCAATCTCCTCTAAAATTTCACTTGCTAAATCATCATTAAAACTCTCAAAAATTCTCTTTCTATCAATATCACTTAAATCTTCCAAAATACTTGCAATATCCGCTGGGTGCATTGTTGATATTTTCTGGTGAGGTATTGATATGGCTAAATTATTATTTTCAATAAATTCAATAGACTCCATGTCCTCCCATTTTATAACCGTATCTATAGTTTTCTTAAAAATTTGATTGACAGCTCTCTTAAAAAATGAAGGAATATATTTTATGTTATATCTTCTTAAAAAGGAAGTGATTCCACTTTCAACTGCAACTATCCTCACTTCATTTCCAATATTTGCTATATGAAGATCCATTATCTTAACAACTTTTTTACCATTAATATCTACTATCTGTTTGTCTAAAAGCTCTTTTGATAAAAGGTATTTATAACTTTGGGGTAAAATATCATAAACTCCAGATACTTTTATTATAATTTTTCCCCTATGTTCATAAAAATTAATATTCCTAAACTCATAATAAAAATCTTCCCTATCTTTTAAAACTTTATATCCAATAAAAATAGGGTATCCCTTCTCCGTTGAAACATAAACATCTTTTAATTTCCCAAGACTATCTCCAAATTCATCATATACGCTTTTATTTAAAATACTTCTGAAGTATACTGAATTAACCTTAACCAAATAAATCACCTCTTAACTAAAAGATTTTCAATATTTTAAACCTTCCAATTTATTTAAAGAAATATTCTACTGAAATAAGTTTCAAAAATTTTTAAATTATCTCAATATATTTTAAAATATTATTTTTATTTTAAAAAGAGATGTAATAAAATTAATTGGAATAACTTTAAAAACAAATAAAACCCCTCTAAAAATTTTTATCAGGGTTTTGTATTTATTAAATTTAATATATGTATGCTCTAAAATCAATTATTTATCTTTAGGTGTTTTATCTTGAGCATCCTTATTATCACAATGAGAATTACAAGTTGTACATGATTTTTTTATAGAAGATTTTAATTTGGGTGAACATAATGTTAAAAACTTATTTTTAAATTCAGGATTTAAATCTGATAAAATTTCCTTTTCAACTTCCAATCTCACAAAATCACAATTTATAATTTCACACAACACTTCACATTTTAATCTCACATATTTTAAATAGCACATTTGAGCATGACATATAGCTTCTAAAACCATATCTATAATACATCCTAATTGTTCAACTTGTTTTATTGCCTTTCTTTTTTTAGTTCTTGATATGAGTACATTTAAGTTTACATCATTAAGAGTGGAAACTAAATTTCTATAATCTACTATATAACCATCTAACAATTTTACTAAATTGGATAATTCTTCCTGGTAAATATCTATAGCACTTTTGTAAGACATATATTAAATTAATCCTTATTCAAAAATATATTTATAATATATTTAAATAATTATTCTAATGTTCCCATATTAAAATTTTTAATTCTTTGTTTTAATCTCTTAGCAGATTTTGTTTTAGCAAGTCCCCCTAAAGCAGTCTCTCTATATTCTTTTGCCATATCTCTTCCAACTTCATCAAGGGCTTTTACACAATCATCAAAATCAATTTTACTTCTAACTCCAGCTAAAACTAAATCACTCACACTAAGAGCATTAACAACTCCTGAGGCATTTCTTTTTGCACAAGGAATTTCAACAAGACCAAGAACAGGATCACAAATAAGTCCCAATACATTTTTTATACAAATAGCTGCAGCATGAAAAGAAGCTTCACAATCTCCCCCCATCATATAAACAACAGCAGCTGAAGCCATAGCAGAAGCTGTTCCACATTCAGCTTGACACCCACCTTCAGCTCCAGAAATTGTTGCATTTTCTATAAAAATCATTCCTATAATTGAGGCAACTAAAAGAGCTCTTCTTATTTTTTCCCTATCAAAATTAAATTTCTCACTAACACTTAAAATAGCTGCTGGTATTATTCCACACGCTCCAGCTGTGGGCATAGCAACAATTTTTCCCATAGCAGCGTTAACTTCAGAACAAGAAACTGCTCGTCCCATAGCTTTTACTAAAAAATAATCCGTAACTAAAGGGGAATTACTTTCTAAATATTCTTGAATCTTTTTACTATCGCCACCAATAAGACCGCTTAAAGAAACTACAATCTCTTCTCTTCCACGTTTACTAGATGACTCCATAACATCTATTACATAATCTAAATCCTTATAAATCATCTCTTTTGTTTTATTCCCAAGGGATAATTCATACATAAGAGCAACTTCCCAAAGCTCTTTATTTAATTCATAACACTTTTTTAAAATTTCTTCTCCGGTTAAAATAAACATAAATTCCCTCCCTTACTCCATAGATTTGATAAACACACAACTCTTTATGTTTTTAACATTTTTAATTTCTTCTATTATATTTGAAGAAATAACATCATCAAGTTCAAACACCATCGAAGCATTATCTCCTCTTTTATCTCTAAAAACTTTTAAATAAGCGATGTTTATATTCTCTTTACATAAAATTCCTGAAACATTATGAACAATTCCAGGTTTATCGATATGATTTATAAGAAGCGTATTATATTTTCCTGTGAAATAAACATCTTTTCCATCTATATTTAAAATTTCAATATTTCCCCCTCCAACAGATGATCCTATTATTGAAGTTTTTCTATTAGATTCTGTAATTATTTGGAGTTTAACTGTATTAGGATGATAATTATTCCCTAGATTTTCCTCAACAAAAGAATAAACAAGCCCCTCTTTATTTGCTATTTCCATAGAATCAATTATTCTTTTATCATCTGTATCCATTCCAAGAAGCCCTCCAACAAGAGCTCTATCTGTTCCATGTCCTTTATAAGTTTTACCAAAAGATCCATGAAGATAAAAAACAACTTCTTTAATTTTTTCATTTACAATAATATTGGTAATTTTTCCTATTCTACAAGCTCCCGCAGTATGAGAGCTAGAAGGACCTATCATAACAGGTCCCAAAATCTCAGATAAACTTCTCATAAACCTTCTCCTATTTTTTAATTTACATAATAAATATATTTAAGATAATACTAATGTTATATTTTTATTTAAACTTACAAAGGAGGGATAATTTTAAAATGCTTATAGTTCTAATTAGAACCTTGGTTCTTTTTGCAATTATGTTTTTCACAATGAAGATGATGGGAAAAAAATATATTGCACAATTAGAACCTTACGAATTTGTTGTATCAATAATGATAGCAGAACTTGCAACGCTTCCTTTAGAAGACACATCTATTCCACTTTTATATGGAATTATTTGTATTTTTACAATTCTATTTATTGAGTTTATTGTATCACAACTTCAACTTAAAAATATTCTGCTTAGGAAATTTTTTGGAGGGACTTCTATTGTTTTACTTAAAAATGGAAAATTTATAAGAGAGAATTTAGAACAAGAAAAACTTACCATAAATGATGTTTTAGAACAGCTTAAAATTAATGGAAATTACGATATTTCTCAAATTGCTTTTGCCATCTTAGAACGTACAGGAAATATTACTGTAATACCAAAAGATGCCAATAACCAAAAAATTTATTTGCCTACTTCAATAATTATTGATGGTGAAATAGATACTGCTGGCCTTAAATACATAAATAGAGATATTTCTTGGCTTAATAAAGAACTTAAAAATCATAAAATTTCTCACCTTAAAGATGTATTTTACGCATACACAGACACTCAAGGAGTTTTCCAATATCAATTAAAAAAACGAGAGGGTAAATAATTAAATGAAAAACAATATTAAAAACATATCTGTATATGGACTTTACATAATAACTGTAATCATAGCTATTTCTTTATTTTTTGATTTAAAACACAAAACCCATAAAATAATTAATGAGTTAAATTCCATCTCTCCCTACATTGAAAAAGAAGATTGGGAAACATGTAAAACTAAATTTACGGAATTTAATGATAAGTATACAAAAAAAATTGATCATCTATCTTTCATTCTAAACCATGAAGAGATAAATATTGCTCTCGCTATGATTGAAGATGTTTTTACAAATATAGAGCTTCAAAATAAAGTTTTTTGTTTAAATAGTCTTGAAGGATTAAAATTTAGAATTTTAAATTTTTATCGCTCCCAAGTGCCTAATATAATAAATATTTTTTAATTTTTAAAAGTTTGTCCAAAATTTTTATATTCCTTAAATAATTTTCCTATTAATTTACTATAATAATATAGTACGTAAAAGTTTTTATTAATTAAGATTTGGACTTTTTTAATTTTACTATTATAATAAAAAAGTAAAATTTTTCATATAAAAGTTATAGTAATTTAAGTTAAGGAGTGATTATATGCCATTAGTTACTACAAAGGAAATGTTTAAAAAAGCATATGAAGGAGGTTACGCAATAGGAGCCTTCAACATTAACAACTTAGAATCAATAAAAGGTATAATAGAAGCTTGTAAAGAGAAAAAATCAGCTGTTATTCTTCAGTGTTCAACTGGAGCTATAAAATACGCTGGAATGGATTATTTAGTTTCACTTGTTAACACTGCTGCTAAAGAAAGCGGTTTAGATATTGCTCTTCACTTAGACCATGGTCCTGACTTTGAAACTTGTAAAAAATGTATTGATGCTGGATTTACTTCTGTTATGATAGATGGATCTCATCATAGTTTCGAAGAGAACATAAAATTAACAAAACAAGTTGTTGAATACGCTCACTCAAAAGGAGTAACTGTTGAGGCTGAACTTGGAGTTTTAGCTGGAGTTGAAGATGATGTTGTTGCTGATGACCACATCTACACAAATCCTGATGAAGCTGTTGAGTTTGTAAAACAAACAAATTGCGATTCTCTAGCTATAGCTATTGGAACTTCTCACGGAGCATTCAAATTCCCTCCAAACTTTAAACCTGAATTGAAATTTGATATTCTTGAAGAAATTCAAAATAGATTACCAGGATTTCCAATAGTTTTACACGGGGCTTCTGCTGTAGATCCACAAAGTGTTAAAACTTGTAATGAGTATGGTGGAAAAATAAATGACGCTGTTGGTATTCCAGTTGATATGCTTAGAAAAGCTTCTTCAATGGCTGTTTGTAAAATAAATATGGATACTGATTTAAGACTTGCAATAACTGCAAACATTAGAAAAGTATTTGGAGATACTCCTTCTGAATTTGATCCTAGAAAATATTTAGGAGCTGCAAAAGATGGAGTTAAAGAAGTTGTATTATCTAAAATAGAAAATGTTTTAGGTTCTGAAAATTCAAGCTCACCAAAAAAATGCGGATGCAAATGTAATTGTAAATAAACAAAACGTGGATAAATTTATCCACGTTTTTATTTAATTTTTGAAAATTTCTCAATTCTATTTAATGGAAAAATCATCATAACAATTGTTGTTAAAATAACCTCAACTCCAAGACTTGAAAAATTATATATAAATGAATATATCCACGGATTCATATTTTCAGGAGAAAACTCTGAGAAAAATATCGCTCCAGAAATAACACTAAACATAACTCCTAAAAATCCACTTATAATACATCCAAAAAATATTTTAAATTTATTATCTCTTCCAAACATTCCTGAAAATCCTAAAGCCATATTAGAAAGTATATAATCTAATAAAAATTGTATAGGATGAATAAAAGTTATTCCATCTGTCATTTTTAAAAATCCTAATAAAATTCCAGAAGTAAGACCAACTCCCTTTCCATATAAAAGAGATAAAGCCATTACAGGAAGCATTGAGAAAAGTGTAATTGATCCTCCTTGAGGCATTCTTATAAATTTAATCAAATTTAAAACGTATGCTAAGGCTGTAAAAATTCCTATTATAAATATTAATCTTGTTGTAAACTTAGTTTTTCTAATTTCTCTTATGTAGATTATAAACATTATAATTCCAATTATTAAACTAACATAAATCATTTTACTCCTCCTAAAAAATATAAAAGCCATATCCATTCCTGAACACGGCTAACTAACTAATTAAATTTTATTTAATAGCTTTCCTACGCTGGCATTATCCAGTTCAGGTATAAGGGTTAATGAAATAAAAATTTCATCTCTCAGCACTAATGCACCCCTAGCAAAATTATTCAATTATAATCACAAAATGATTATACTTCTTAATTAAAGATTATGTCAACAAAATTATATTTGCACTTTTGAAAGCTCCTGATATGCTTCAACTAATTTATTTCTAATTTCTATTGCAGTTTGCATTGTAAGTTTTGCTTCCTCCATTGCAATCATAACGTTATGAATTTCATTTTCATCTCCCTTTATAAAAGACACAACATTATTATCAGCAATCCTTTGATATTCATTAAGAGTATTTATAGAATTCTCCAGTATATTAGAAAAAATATTTTTATTATCTACACTTCCTACAACCCTCTGTAAATTTCCAAATGATACATTATTTAATCCATAAATTGAATTAATCATAGATTTTACCCCCTAATTTTTATCTTGTATCCTCCATCATCCAAGATTTTATAATATCTACTACTTGACTTGGTTTATTTACTGCGTAATTTTTAATTTCATCTTCAAGCATTTTATTTTCTGGATTCGTATCTTCTATTGCTGTTTTCTCAATTTTCTCCTTAACAGATTGCTCGATCATTTCTTTTGTATCTACTCCACTAGAAGGAGGTACAATATCTTCTTCCTTATTTTTCTTAAATTTTCTTAACAATATTACAATTATTATTACCCCAATAATTGCACATATAATAGGAACCATATTTCTCCTAGTTTTTGCTCCAATATCTTCTTTAACTTTTTTAAATTCCATTCCAACAATGGAAACGGAATCTCCTCTTTCTGCATTAAATCCTATAACCCCATTTATAATACTCTCTAAGTTTGTTCTCATATCTTGAGTAATATTCCCATCATACACAAGAGAAGCAGTAAGTCTTTTAACCTCTCCTGGAGCATGAATTGTTGTAACTTCTTGTTTAGAAACCTCATAATTTACAGTACTTTCCTCTCTTTTTGAGGAATCACCTGAAGAGTTAACCTCAACATTTGACATGTTATTATCAATTGGTCCTCCTCCACCATTTAAGGAAGATCCATTCTCTTCTTTTATAGTATGCTCACTTATTGGAACATTATTTTCATCTATAATAAGTTCTGTTCTTCTTTTAGAATCAAAATCAAGGTCTGCATTAATTCTAATTCTAACTTTTTCAGCTCCAAGAACAGGCTCTAATAAAGATAAAAGTCTATTTTCAAGTTCATACTCAAATTTTCTTTTAAGATTCATTTGAGCATCTAATCCAGAAAGATTTCCATCTTC
Source organism: Clostridiales bacterium (assembly GCA_017889345.1). Classification (GTDB taxonomy): domain Bacteria; phylum Bacillota; class Clostridia; order Clostridiales; family Clostridiaceae; genus Dwaynesavagella. The sequence goes on from JAGHEJ010000041.1 coordinate 47,861, forward strand.
ACTTCCATCATAAATTCCAAGAGATAATAAATTCATTCTCGCATCTACTACCTCAACATTTTCAAAAGGTAAATTATTCCAAGCTGATGAAACTAAATGTATTATTGATTTAACCTGTTCTCTTGAAAGAGATTCACCTGGATGTAATTTAATACAAACAGAAGCCTTTGCTGGATCCTTTTCAGTCATAAATACATTACTTTTTGAAGGCGTTATATGTACTCGTGAATCTTTAACCTGAGAAAAACTCTTAATAGTTCTCTCCAGCTCCCCCTGAACAATTCTTTGCTTTTGTATTAAAAACTCCTCATCTGTAAACCCAAATCCACTACTTTTATCTAAAAGTTCAAACCCTTTACTCCCACCATTTAAATCAGGAGAAAATGTTAATCGAAGTTCATCTACCTTTTCCCTTGGAACATAAATAGATTTCCCCCTAATTTTTACATCTAGTCCCATATCTACCAGTTGCTGATGTATATACTTACTATCTGATGGATCCAAATCCGAATAAAGCAATCCATATTTCGTAACACTAGAGTATACGAAGAAAATAGAAAGTAAGGAAACTAATACTATAATTGATGTAATTATAACTTTTTTTCTCTTGGGAGGCATATTCTTTATAAATTCTTTTATCTTCTTAATTATTTCGCTCAATTTTCCCATGGTATACTCCTTTCAACTTCTAGTATTACCAAAGAATTTAAAAATAATCTTTGAAAATTTTTAAAATTGTGAAATCCATATTTTACAAAAACAAAAACACCCAAAATAATTTTGGGTGTTTAATTTAAACAAAAATCTTTAATATGAAATTTACAATAAAACAAACAACAAAAGCAACAATCGTTGGAATTAAAAATGATAAAAATGTCCACTTATTACTTCCTGTCTCTTTTTTTATGGTCCACAAAGCAGTTGAACATGGAAAATGTAAAAGGGAAAAAAGCATTGTGTTTATTGCAGTAATTATTGTCCATCCATTATCTCTTAAAATTATTCCAAGAGAACTAGCCGTATCAAAATCTATTAATTGTCCTGTAGATAAATAACTCATAAGCATTATAGGAATAACAATTTCATTTGCTGGTATTCCAATAATAAACGCAGCTAAAATAGTTCCATCAAGTCCTATAACTTTTGCAATTGGATTTAAAAATGAAACTATATGGCCCATTATACTTACATCATTTATAAATATATTTGCTAAAACCCATATTATAATTCCAAAAGGAGCAGCAATCATAACCGCTCTTCCTAAAACAAAAATAGTTCTATCTATAAATGAAGTATAAAGAATTGTTCCTAATTTTGGTTTTCTATAAGGAGGAAGCTCAAGAGTAAAAGATGATGGCTCTCCTTTTAATAAAGTTTTAGAAAGAATATATGATATAAGAAGAGTTATACAAATTCCAATTATAACCATACCTGTTACAATTAAAGAAGTAACTACGGAGTTAACAACCGTACTTGTTGTAACTGAGAAAAATATACTAGATAAAACTATTATTAAAGGAAATCTTCCATTACAAGGAACAAAATTATTTGTAATAATAGCTATTAATCTTTCTCTTTTTGACTCTATTATTCTAGTTCCAATAACTCCCGCACAATTACATCCAAATCCCATACACATGGTTAAACATTGTTTACCATGACAACCTGCTCGTTTAAATATATGATCCATATTAAAAGCAACTCTCGGTAAATATCCAAGATCTTCTAAGAAAGTAAACATTGGGAAAAATATGGCCATAGGTGGGAGCATAACTGAAATTACCCATCCAGTAACTCTAAAAATACCATATACAAGCATATCATGTATAAATACTGGAAAATGCAAATAATTTAAAAAAATGGAAAGCTTTCCTTCTAAATAATTAAACATATTTGACAAAATAGAGGAAGGAATATTTGACAAATTAATTGTTATAAATAAAATTACTGCAATAAGAGAAATCATTATAGGTATTCCAAATTTTTTAGATGTGATAATGTCATCTATTTTTCTATCTCTTAAGTGCTTGTCTCCTTTTTGTTCTACATAATTGCTTCTTATACTTTTACACTTCTCATATATTGTTTCAATTATGTTCTCTCTAACTTCTTTAAAGTTTCCTTCATTATATTCTTCCCTTAAAAGTTTTAATTTCTCATTTTCCTCCTCTGTTAAATGAGATTTCATAAATGAGAAAAAATCCTCATCACTATCTAAAATTCTAAGAGAAATCCATCTTTTATTATCCGTACTTTTTAAAAAATCTAATTTTTCACAAATACTAGTTACCTTTTTTTCAATCTCCTCTTCATACTTTAAATCATTTTCTTTAAATTCGTATTTATTATCTAAAACATCTCTTATTTTATCTTTAAGCTCCTCAATTCCAATATTTTCTTTAACAGAAGTTTTTATAATTGGAATTTTAAGTTCCTCTTCCATTTTATTTATATCAACAATTATATTTTTATCTCTCGCTTCATCACAAAGATTCAAACAAAGTATAACCTTTTTATTCATCTCAAGTATTTGAAACAAAATGCTTATATTTCTTTCAATACATGTCATGTCACATACAACAACTAAAACATCATATTTTCCAAAACATATAAACTCTCTTGCAACTTCCTCTTCTTCAGAATATGAAAAAACTGAATAAATTCCTGGAAGATCAATTACACCATAATCTTCTCCCTTATGTTTATATTCTCCATAAGCATTAACAACTGTTTTTCCTGACCAATTTCCCGTATGCTGATGAAATCCTGTTAATTCATTAAAAATACTACTTTTTCCTGTGTTTGGATTTCCAACTAAACATACAATTTCTTTGTTTTTATCATTAGTATCAAAAATATCTTGCATAAAATCTTTATTTGAAGATGCTTTGGTAAGTCCCATAAATCCTCCCTAAATCTTTCTACCATAAATAAATTTTGATTCCTCTTCTCTAAGTGCAATCATTGCTCCTCTTACATCAAAAACTGTTAAATTTTTATTAGGTCCAATTCTTATAACTTCAATAATTGCTCCTTTGGTAAAACCAATTGAAAGCATTCTTTCTTTTTGATAGCCTAAAAGATTAACTGATACAACTTCTATAAAATCTCCTACTTTAAAATCACAAATACTCTTTTCCATTAATTTTTCTCCCTAAATTTTACTTTTAACCACAGCTAACTTTTATAAATATATGTAATTATTTTTAAAATAGTTCTACACCTTAATAAGATTTAAGTATTTATAATTGTTTATAAATTTTATAAGGAGATTAAAAATGAATGAGGAAAAATTTTATACATTCTGTTATTTAACTAAAAATTTAGATAATTTTCTAACCCCATCAGAAGAAGACTACATTGAAATGATTTATAGAATTTATATGCAAACTAATTCCCCTATAAGAGTTAACGATCTAGCTTCAAAATTAAATGTAAAGCCTCCCTCTGTTACGAAAATGATTAAGAAACTTTCTTCAAAAAATATTCTCTCTTTCCAAAAATTTAAACACATATATCTCTCAGACAAAGGAATGGCAATTGGAAAATTTCTAATTAATCGCCACAATATAATAGAAAAATTTTTAAAAATATTAAATACAAATGTTAATCTTACATATGAAACGGAGAAAATTGAACATACTTTAAGCAATGAAACTCTCTGTAAAATAAATCTCCTAATAGATTTTTTTGAAAAATACGAAAATGCTTCAAAAAACTTTTATAATTTTTGTCGAAATCATTAAGAGTTTAAATTCCCAAACGATATATATGTCATAACTTAATTTGAAATCTATTCCTGTGAATCATTAAATTTTGAATGTTATGAAAATTGATATATATTGTTTTGGAGGTTTAATATGAATAAAAAAGTTAAATTACTTTCTGGATTATTAATGGCTTCTATTATTTCTAGCTCTTTTGTTGATTTTGATAATTTTTACTCTGCAAAAGCTTCTAATAAAATTTCTACCACTAGAAACTCTTCTGCTTCAACGAAAAATTCTTCAGAAACATCTGATGAGGAAATCTTAGAAGAAGATGTTTTAGATGAAGAAATTATAAAAGAAGAAGTAATAGACGAAACTCTTGAAGATGAAATGGTTGATGAAACCATTGAAGATGAAGAATCATCTGGAACAACCAATTTATTAGAAATGTTAAACTCTGATGACTCACTTACTATGGAAGATATTTCTAACTTTGCTGCTCCTATTTCTAACTCTCCTGGTTTTATAGATGAATTTAAAACAGAATTTCCAGATTTAAGTCCTCTTAGAAAACTTTCTCCTATAGATGGAGGATCTAAAAACTATTTAGATGTTAACTCTGAATCTATTCAAACACTCCCAATCTTCTTAGATAAACCTACCTCAATACCTTCTATTTACAGTGAACAAAATATGTGTTTTACTTTGTTAAATGAAATTGACTCTGCTTTAGAAGATATTGAATCACAAATTAGCGAGGAATTACCATCAACAATTTTTTCTTTACAACCAACTATTATAGTTTTTAAAGATACTTACAACATTCTTTACGATGAATACTATTCAATTGTTAATAGTAACTCTGAAAACCAAATAACGTTAAATATGCTTTTGAAAGATACTGAAGAAAAATTAACTACTCTTTTAACTTCCATTAATGATTTCAGAGGACAATTACCAGATCTTATTGATACTTTAAATGATCTTGTATTAGGGTCTTCCTCTAGTAGCGACTCCCAAGATGAAGAATTAGTAAGTGATGATGAGTTACTTAATGAAGAATTAACTGATGAAGAAATTGTTGACGAGGAAATTGTTGATGAAGAGTTAACTGATGAGGAAATTATTGATGAAGAATTAGTCGAAGAAGAAGTTAGTGACGAGGAAGTTGTTAATGAAGAATTAACTGATGAAGAAATTGATCCTACTCAAGTAATTTTATACTTTGGTGATTATGGACAAGAACTTGTTTATGACGAAGAAAGTGATTCATTCTTTCAATTAGATCCTGAAAATCCAGATTCTGGAGATTTAGTTGAATACACTGGAGAAGTTAGTGAAATGACTCTTGCTGAATATTTAGATATTGATGTTTATTTTGATACTAATGGAAATGAATTATTATTTGATGGGGATACAAATAGTTATTTCATTCTTAACACAGAAACTGGTGAGTTTGAAGTATATGACGGAGAAGTTATTCATATGAAAATGAAAGATGTTCTTGAACAATCTAGTGAATAGAGAATAAGTTCTACTTATTCTCTATTTTATTTTTCGAAAATATTTATGTGATTTAAGATTAAAATCCTAAATTTTAATTCGATATATAAAATATAATTTTGATTTAATTTAAATTTTAAAAATTTTAATGTTTATAAATCTTGATATATTATTTGGAGGTATATTATGAATAAAAAAGCCAAAATAATTCCCAGCTTATTAATAGTTTCACTTATTTCTATATCAACTATATATTCTAACTGTGTAAAAGCACGAGTTTCTAGACCAGTTATAGTTAATAACGACTTTAATTCTATTAAAGATAAACCAAATAAAAATTCTTCAAACAACACAACTACACCTCTAGAAATATTAAACTCCAATGATTCTTTAACCATAGAAGATATTTCATCTCTTGCTTCTCCTATTTCTAATTCTGAAAAATTTATTGAAAAATTTAAAACAGATTTCCCAGAATTAAACGCCTATAGAAAATTATCTCCTATTGATACTAACTATAAAATTTATTTAGATATTAATTCTAACTCAATTGAATCAATCCCAAATTTTTCAAATGAATTTAATTCAAATCTTTCTATCTATAGTGAACAAAATATGTGCTTTGCATTATTAAACGAAGTTAATTCTTCTCTTAGTGATATAAAATCTAAAATTTCAAAAGAACCTCATTCAACAATTTTCTCATTAATGCCAACTATTATGGTATTTGAAGATACCTACAATATTTTATCTCTTGAATATTCCTCAATTATTAAAAACAATTCATCTAATCCCTCATCTTTAAACATAATTCTTAAAGATACTGAAGAAAATTTATCTATTCTTTTAACTTACATTAATGATTTAAAAAAACAATTACCCGATCTTATTAAAACCCTAAACTCTCCTACTAATAACAACTCCCATACTGAAAAAACTTCTAAAAAACAAAAAAGAGATTAAGCTTAATCTCTTTTTTGTTTTTTAATATACATATTAAAAGTTAAAATTAAATTCTTCCTTGGTAAATATTTAATTTCTTCTGAAAAATATAAGAGGAAATATAAAAGTAAATAAAACTCATAATAATTCTTGAAACAATTAAAAGTCCTACTATAACTCCTAAATCTTTAAAACTGTATATTATCAATAAATCCACGGAAAAAGAACTCAATATTAACAACAGGAAGTATAGTAAAGACAATACCCCTTTAAATTTTAAACTCATGTTAGATAAACTAATTGCACAATAAGATAATAGAACTAAACTTATTGTACTTAAAATTCCAAAAGTAATAAATACACTTAACACTTCTATAACAAATCTATATATTTCCTTAATGTAGATCCATAAATTTAAAGGTACTCCTATATATTGAAAAAATCCCATCAACCAATCTACAATAAATTTTCCTATATATAGAATTCCCCCAATAATTTTCCAAAAAGGAATAATAATTCCAATAATTAAGATAATTAAACTAAAAAATATAAACATCAATCCCACAAAAAATTTCCAAAATATAATCATAGAACTTGAAGCCTCAAATGAATAATTTACATCAATTATATTTTGAAATACGCTTCCATTAAATCTTAAAATCACAAATAATATGGTTAATGCAACAACAGATAAAAGCAATACGCTATAAATAATACCTATTGATATGTATAACTTTCCCTCTAATAACTCCCTATAACTTCTATTTTCGTTAAACAATTTAAATATCCATGATAATGCAAAAATTAAAATATATAATGGCAATAATCCTCTTGATAAATTTTTAAATTCATTTTTAATTATTTTGGTAACCATTCTTACATCCCCTTAACTAAAAAATTACTATGTACTATCTTAAATATCTCCTAGATTAATCCTGTCAAACTTATTTTACGACATAATATTTTTCTCCATCAATAGGATCTTTAAATAAATACAAAAAGGAGAGCTTAATTGCTCTCCCTAAAATTATTCTTCTCCATAAAATTCTTCATATATTTCATACATTAACTCAATTGCTCCAGCATAACTTTCGTCACTAATTTCTCCATTTTCATACATAGTATTTAAAATATTCTCATCAATTGCTCCAACTCTTATTCCATAATCATAAAGTATCAACTCTTCACTAGTTAAATATCCTTCTTGAACTAATCTATGATTTAAAGCTGTTTCTTCATCCATAACCATACTTTCATCAAACTCTACAGCATCTTCTGATAAAAACTCCCCTACAACTCCTACTCCATGAGCAACTAGATCTTCATAAACAACATTTTCCTCATCGCTTAAATCATTTGAATTCTCTTCAAAAGATAATTCAAATTTTGGTGTAGTAGAATTCCCTGTCTTATTAGTATGATCTTTTAAACTATTTTGTGGTTTTTTATTTTGAGTTTCTTGTTTATTTGATTCTGTTTTATTAGTTGTATTTTGAGTAGTGTTCTCTCCTTTATTATTTCCATTTGTTTGTGTAGTTTCTCCTGTTGTTGTGTGAATTACTGGTGGCTTAGTTTCATTTGTAACATCTGTGACTTCATCTTGCATCTCAGTATTATCTACTTCTTCATTTAATTCTACAGTCTCTTCTACCTCTTCAGAAATATTTTCAACAACTTCTTCTTCCTCAACCTCATCTGCTACTCCAAATCCTCCAACTTGTATTCCTTTAGGAGGTGCTGGTGGCTTATTTAATTTTCCACTATTTGTTTTAACACCATTTGATCTGCTTCCTTGAGATCCTTGATTAACTAAATCCGCATTATTAGCTATTGAAATATCTATTTCTTTTCCTGTTTCTTCTTCTGCTTCTTGTCCAACCCTTACATTATGTTCTGATGAATTCTCTAATTGTTCTCTCATTTTTGCTTGTCTAGCTTCTTCTTCTGCTTGTTTTTTTGCTGCTTCTTCTGCCCTCCACTGCTGGTCAGCACTTACTGCAGTTTGAGCAATACCTGCTCCAACACTCACAACTGTAGTTACAAGAGTAACAATCAATCCTATCAAAGCATCAGATTCTTTTGGTTTTTGTCCTCCTACAGTAACAGCTCCAGTTATACTAGCAGCTGTTGCAAGTAACGCTGCTTTCTTTAAAATTTTCTTCCTTGAAGTTTCATTAGTATTATTTACTCTTTCCATTTTATTTTCCTCCCTGAATTAAACTAATCCTAAATTTTTCCACTTTTTTCGTATGTGTCTAAAAGTTCTAATACAACATTTAATTGTTCCTGTGTTAATTGACCAGCATCTGCCATACTCTTTGCAGTATTTGTATTAATCTTTGAAGAAACTATTAAGTTAACTATCGAATCATATTCTCTAGGAGTAAATATTCCATCTTCAACACTTTGATGAGAAGAGGCTTTTGTTGCAGCGTCCTCGTATGCAGATTTATCATATGCTTTTGCCCCATAGTTACCACTTTGATTTATTGGAGTATCTCCTCCAAAATTACTATCTACATACATTCCTCCATATCCAGCACCACCAGATACTCCTACAACAGAATTAATTGAGCCTGATGGATGAAAATTACCATCTGGATCAAAATATCCACTTCCATCATCTAATATTAAGTTTCCATCTTTATCTATTGTTCCAACTCCATCTACATCAATTTCTCCATCTGGTTTTATTACACCACTACCATCTGGTAAATGTAGATTTCCATTTTGGTCAACCCAACTTCCATCTGGATAAGTTACAATTCCCGTTACAACATTAAGTTCACTTCCATCTGGAAGAACTATAACCCCTCTATCTGGATCATAAGTTCCACCTAATTGAGCTGCTAATTTTTCATACTCCTCTTTCTGCTGATTTTTCATAAGTTCTTCTTGAGCTTTTATAGCATCTTCTTGAAGTTTTTGTTGCATTGATAAAGATTGTTGTCCTTGAAGTATACCAGCTATTGAAGTTCCTAGGAATGCAACTGTACTTACAATACCAATAACTCCCACAATTTTTCCAAATTTATCTGATCCACCTTTAGGTGGTGTTGTATTATTTGTTGTATTATTCGTTGTTGTTGAAGTTATTCTATTATTATTTACAGTGTTATCTCCTTCTAATGAACGTGATGCATGTGTTCCTGATGTTGTCGCTCCTTTTAATGATCCTCTATTAGAATCTGGTCCATCTGGACCATCTGGATCATTTGTTCCTGGCTTATTTGTATTTGGTTTTCCTGTAGTACCATTTGTTCCTGGTCCATCTGGATCATTTGCTCCTGATTTATTTCCTTGATTATTATTTGGTTTATTATTATTTGGTTTATTATTATTTCCATTAGAATTTGGCTTACTTGTATTTCCTCCAAGTGTTGGTTTACCATTATTTGTTCCTGGTCCGTCTGGATCATTTGCTCCAGGCTTGTTTCCTTGATTATTATTTGGTTTATTTGCACTTGTATTTCCTCCAAGTGTTGGCTTACCACTGCTTGATCCTGAACTTGTTCCACTTGAATTTGGTTTACTTGTACTTGAGTTTCCTCCAAGTGTTGGCTTACCACTGCTTGATCCTGAACTTGTTCCACTTGAATTTGGTTTACCACCTGTTTGAGTTATTACTGGTTGCTTATTTGAGTTTGATCCTCCACTTGTATTTGGTTTATTTGTTTGAGATGAATTATTCATATTAGGCTTACTTGGAGCAGTTGTTCCTGAACCAGATGAAGTATTTGGTTTTGGTGGTGCTGTTGGTTTTCCTCCTCCTCCATTCATACCTTCAAATTTATTTACTAAATTACCTGTATTTCCTGGCTTTATACCAGTTCCTTCTAAATTTGGCTTATTTGAACCTGTATTTGGTTTAGCTGGAGGTTTAACTGCATTATTTGTTGGTGGCTTAGTAGTAGTTGTTGGTGGTTTAACTGTATTACTTGTAGGTGGCTTAGTAGTAGTTGTTGGTGGTTTAACTGTATTACTTGTAGGTGGTTTTGTTACCGGTGGCTTAACCACACTTGTTGTTGGTGGCTTCACTACAGGTGAAGTTGGTCTATATCCTCCAGTTGATCCTACAAACCCTCCCCCAGGTCTTAAAGAAGGTGTTGATGGTGGTTTAACTGTTGGAGGCTTCATCATAGCTGAAGTTTTCTTTATCTCTGCTAAACTTGATCCTCCGATACTTGCAATTCCAACAAAAGCTGTTGCCATTGCCATTTTATTTAAAAACTTTTTTCGTTTTAAAAGCTCTAATTGTTCTTGACTCTTATCATTTTGCTTCTTATCATTTGATTTCATGTTCTCTTCCCTCCTTGAATAGATATCTCTTCCTTGAAAAATTTTTAAAATTAAAACCCTCCATTAGTTTGGAAATGTTTTAAAATTTCAAGAGCAGCATTTGATTGCTCTAAAGTAAGAACTCCCTGCTCGTACATATATTCAATCGTAAAGAAATTAATTTTACCGCCTTCTATATTCTCTTTTATCGACTGAAGTTCTCTGTGAGTGAAGACCCCTTCACTAATAAATTTTTCAAATATATCTTGATCTCTAACTAATGTTGCTTCTTCAACTCCTAATTCAAATATTTTCTCATTACTTTCTCCTTCTACGTCATCATAGTAAGTTGAATAAGTACTTCTCCTAGTTTCATCAGTATTTTTCTCTATTACAACAGCATCTTCATATCGTTCCTCTTCTTCGCTATCTCCAAACTCTCCAGAATTTTCTATAAAGTTTCCATCTTTGTCATAATATCCATCTTCATCAGCTGGATAGAAATTTCCATCTTTATCGTAATATCCCGTTCCATCTGATAAATGAAAATTACCATTTTTATCTAAATATCCTGTTCCATCTGAATAATAAAAATTCATATCCTTATCATAATATCCAGATCCATCAGCTAAGTGGAAATTACCCTCTTTATCAACGTATCCCGATCCATCAATTAATTGGAAATTTCCATCTTCATCATAATACCCTTGTACAGTATTTCCATTTACTTCACCTTCTTCAATTTGAGAACCACCTTCTTCATAACTACCTTCTCCTGATGAATCTCCTCCTGTCATACCCTGTTGAGCTGCATACATAGCTTCCTGTGCTTTTAACATTTCTCTATCATGTTCATGCTGCTTTTGTTGCATTTTTTCTTGAGCTGCTATTGATTCTTCTTGAAGTCTTTGTTGAAGTTCCATACTTTGAGCTGTTTGAACTGCTCCTGCAATACCTGATGCTAAGAATCCTAATCCCATAACGTTTGATGCAATTGCTGATCCTACTTGAACCTTATCTGTCTTTTCAGGTTTTAAACTTTGATCAAGATCTGTTTTATTTCCATTTGTTGAGCTAGGTGGCTTATCTGGTGTTGTATCTGTTTTATTTCCATTTGTTGAACTAGGTGATTTATCTGGTGTTGTATTTGGTTTATTATTTGTTGAGTTATTCGGTTTATTGTTAGTTGAACTGCTTGGTTTATTAGTATTTGTGTTATTTCCATTTGGTTTCGATGGAGAATTTGTTGGCTTTGATGGTCCATTTGTTGGTTTCGACGGAGAATTCGTTGGCTTTGACGGTCCATTTGTTGGTTTCGATGGAGAATTCGTTGGCTTTGATGGTGGTTTTACTGAATTACCTGTTGATGTATTTGGTTTTGATGTGCTTCCATTATTAACAGGTTTCTTTATTGTATTTCCTGTCTGACTTGATGAAGATGATGAAGATGAACTTCCAGGTTTTTTTATTGTATTTCCCGTTGAACTTGATGGTGGTTTACTTGTAGATGATCCTCCACTTGGCTTTGATGTAGTTGATCCTCCTCCTACAGGTTTATTTACATTTGAAGAACTTAAAGAACTACCTCCTGGTTTTGACGAACTTGACGCCCCTCCTACAGGTTTATTTGAACTTGATGAACTTGAACTTCCTCCTGGCTTTGATGTTGGTGGCTTTGTTGGCTTCGGTGGTTTTGGTGGTTTTTTTATCGGTACTTTAAATTTTGCTTGAGCTTCATACTGAGGTATATCCGCTAAGGTTACACCTGTTATAGTTGCAAGAGTAGTTGCTACCCCTAATGCTTTTAAAAATTTCTTTCTATGATTTTTTCTATCTTTATTTAAATCATTCGTATCCCTACTCATATATTTCCTCCTTGAAAATTTTTATTTACAAATTCAAATCTCTATTTTTCTCTTACTTATTTATCGTACGTATGTTAAATTTTTTTACAAAAAAAAATGAAAACTTGAAATTCAAGTTTTCATTTAATCTTTTTTATTTAAAATTGAAAAAATTATTCTAAGTAAAATATATATAACAACTAACACACCTAAAGTTATGGATAAATTCTTTATCATTTTATCATTTTTATCCATACTATCTTCTTCAGTTCCATTTCCTTCTACTAAATAGTCAAATAATAATTTTTTAACTCCTACATTAAATCCACTTTCACTAATATCTTTTCGAGTGCTTTCATAAATATCCGTAAATTCTTCTCTATAAGTATAAGTATCTATCTCATCATTTACAAATACAAATTCTCCGTTAGAATCAAAGTTAAATTCAAACTCATTTATATTTTTTAAAAATTTAATCTCTTGAGAAGCAGAAACCTCAACCTTATAAGATCCATTTTCTAATTTATCGAAAATTACAATGGAATTTTCATCTGATTTTTTTGTTTTAATTTTCTTTCCATCTTTGTATAAAGTATAAGTTATCTCTCCAACTTTAGAAATATTTTCCTCAGTTAAAGATGTAATTATCTTTATACTTTTGTCTTCTCTTACTAAAAATTTATAAATAAGCTCACTTGCATTATTTAAATTTTCAGAAACTCTATCTTCAAAAGTTTCCATAATATCTGCATAATTATTATACTTACTTCCATCTATAATTCCCAAACCTTCCCCCGTTGGATCATCAGGTATTTGAAATTCAGATGAAATAGATTCCCATGAAGTTGCTTCCATAAATCCATAAGGAACATTACTATATTTAAATGGAACTTGGTCTCCTATATCATATCCAACACCTTCTGGAATTAAAAATTCTTCCATAGCTGGACTCGTAAATAATTTAATATTATTTTCCTTTGCTATTTCTAACAATTCATCTCTTACAAATCCTTTCGCTCCTTCATTTCCATAAATATACAATTCTTTTCCACTTCCAAGATTTGTAATATTTAAAAAGCACATTATCTTGTTTAAATCTTCCTGTGATCTTGTAGAAACATAATGAGTCGCTCCAATATTTCCTTGCTTTCCTGCTCCAAATAAAACAAACTTAACTGTGTAAGGTAACTCTATTTCCTTAATTTTATTTGCAATTTCAAGAAGGAGAGAAACCCCTGTTGCACCTTCAAATCCTGTACTTCCTTTTACATCTGATGAATCATAAGAGGCTCCAATTAAAATTTCTAAATCACTTTGTCCAGGTTTAGTGGCAATAATATTATGAGATAAAAAATCTCCCTGTTCAAAATTTAAAATCGTATTATCTGGAAACAATATTTCTTCAAATACGGTATCATATCCCATATCTCTAAAAAGTCTTCCTAAATAATCTGCTGTATAAACCTCTCCTTCTGTAAACGCAACTCTCTGTATTCTACAAAGCTGCTCTAAAATCTTCACAGCATCATCTCCAAAAGATGTTGCACTTGTAAAAGATCCTAAACAAAATACAAATAGAGAGATAAGAACAAAAAATTTATAAATTCTCTTCAACTATTCTCATCCTTCCCAATTTCTAATTACATTCAACAACTTTTAAAATTTATTTACTCTTTGTTATTTTGAAACTTTTAGTTAATATTATACTTTATATTTTAAAATTTAGTAAATAATTTTAAATAAAAATAAAGGTAGTTAATTCCTCTTAACTACCTTTTTGAAAATTTCTATATATTCTTCTCCAAAATATTTAAAAGCTCTGAAAATCTATCCATTACTTTTTGCATTGGAGCTTTTGTTGTCATATCAACTTTTGCTGATTTTAAAATTTCTATTGGATAATTTGATCCTCCCATTTTTAGGAAATTATTTATATAATTTTCAACAGCTCTTTCTCCATTTTTCAAAATATCTTGAGAAAATGCAAAACTTGCAGCGTATCCAGTTGCATATTGATAAACATAATAAGCTGAATAAAAATGCGGTATTCTGCTCCACTCGTAAATTATATAATCATCTAAAATTAAACTCTTTCCATAATATTTTTCATTTAAATCTTTCCAAATTGAAGAAAAACTATCGCTTGTTAAAGCTTCTCCTCTTTCAACCATTTCATGAGTTATAAGTTCAAACTCTGCAAATAAAAGTTGTCTAAACACTGTTGTTCTAATATTTTCTATCTCTTTATTTATAAAATATAATTTCTCTTTTCCTTCTGTTGTATCTTGCATGTATTTATTTAATAAATGCTCATTACATGTTGATGCAATTTCTGCTAAGAAAATTGGATAATTTGAATTAAAGAAAGTTTGATTCTTTCTTGAATAATAAGAATGTATTGAATGTCCCATTTCATGAACAAGAGTTGATACATCATTAAATGTGTTTGAATAATTTAAAAGAATATATGGATCTGTATCATAACACCCAGAAGAATACGCTCCACTTCTTTTTCCCTTATTTATATAAACATCTATCCATCTATTTTCAACTGCTTCCTTAAATATATTTAAGTATTCTTCCCCAAGAGGAGCTAATGCTTTAAAGGAAATTTCTAAAGCTTTTTCATAGGGAATATCTTTAACTAGATTTTCAAACAATGGAACATATAAATCATAACTTCTTAACTCATCAACATTTAATAGTTTCTTTTTTAAATCTATATATTTATGAATTTTATCAAAGTTTTCATGTACAACCTCGATTGCATTTAAATAAACAGATTTATCTATATTATTTCCAAATAAATTTCCTTCTAATGTTGAATTAAATTTCTTCGCTTTTGCATATAAAACATCATTTGTAATTGAAGTTGATAAACATGTAGCTAATGTGTTTTTATAACTTTTATATGTTTCATAAAATTTCTCGTAAGCTTCTTTTCTTACTTCCCTATCTTTTGAAGAAATAAATGCAACGTAATTTCCTTCGTTTAATCTAACCTCTTCTCCTTTTTCGTTTTTTGTGTTAGGAAATTCCATATCAACATTTTTAAATATTCCAGCAATATTTGATGGAGCATCCATTGAAGAACCAAACATACTTAAAATCTTTTCTGCTTCTTCTGATAAAATGTGCTCCTTACTTCTTATAAGTCCTTTTATTTTAAATCTTACATCTTTAAGAGATTCATTTTCTAAAAGAGATTTTAAATAACTTTCATCTTGTGATATTAATTCTGTATCTATAAAACTACTTTCAGCTGAAAAAGCATAATAAAATTGCTCAACTCTTGACATTAATCCTTGATATAAAGTAACAGATCCATCTTGATCTTTTTTCATATGGGCATAATTTATAAGTTTTGTAAGAATTCTATATGCCTTCTCTAAGTCTTTAAATAAATTAACTACTTGTTTCTCATCTGAAAGCTTTCCTTTATAATTTCCTATATTTTTTGAAAACTCTTTTACATATTCAAAATCTTTTTCAAACTCTTCAATATTTTTATAAATCTTCTCTAAGTTCCACGTATACTTTTCTTCAATATCCTTTCTATCTTCAAAATATTTTATATCCATAAATTTATCCTCCTAATTTTCACAAACTAAACTTTTATATTTTTCAAATTTATCCTTAAGAATTTCTATAGAATTTTTGAAAAACTCCTTCTTAGTTATATCAATTCCACACATATTACACAAATCTTTTAAATTATTCTTTCCAGAATTTTTCAAAATCATATTATATTTTGGAATAAACTCCTCTTTATTATTTAAATAAAATTTATAAAGTCCCAAAGAAAATAAATGTCCAAAGGTGTAAGGGAAATTATAAAAATTATTGTAAAAATCATAATAATGAGATTTATATATCCAAGCTTCTTTAAAATACTCAGGATTCATTGAATCTCCATAAGAATCTTCTTGAGCTTTTTTCATAATCTCATGTAAATTTTCAGGTGTTAAAAATTCATTTTCACATCTTTCAAACACCTCTTTTTCAAATAAAAATCTACTATAAATATCAACTACTAATTGAGCTCCATTATTTAATTCATACTCAAGAATTAAAATTTTCTCATCCTTATCTAAAGATTCATAAGCCTTATCACAAATTAAGGTTTCAAAGAAAATTGATGCAGTTTCAGCTATGGTCATTGGGTAATTTGTATTTAATATTCTCTCGTTTTTTAAAACTTCTCCATGATATGCATGACCTAATTCGTGAGCAAGGGTAAAAATTCCCTCATAAGAATTTGTGTAGTTTAATAAAATCCTACTTTCTTTAATAGGATTTATATTTGAACAAAATGCTCCTCCAACTTTTCCCTCATAAATTTCTGAGTCTATCCAATTATTTTCAAAAGCATTTTTAACAAAATCCCCAACCTCTTTTGAAAAATCATAGAAATTTTTAATTAAAAATTCCTTTCCATATTCAAAATTAATTTCCTTACTTAGAGATTTTGTTGGGGAAAATAAATCATAAAAGTTTATTCTCTCACTTTTGTTTCCTAAAAGTTTTGATTTTAACTTTAAAAACTCTCTGAAAAATGGAAGACTCTCTTTTACAACAGAAATCATTGAATCTAGAATCTCATGAGAAATTCTATTATTATCTAAGCTTCTAGATAAGGGAGAGTCATAACCTCTTTTTTTAGTGTCATATATAAAACTTTTTTTGATGCTATTAATTGAATAAGCTAATGGCTCTTTCATAAATTTATACAACTTCTTTTCACTTTCAAAAGCTTTTCTCCTAGTTTCTTTACATGTGCTTTCAAGAAGGCTTCTACATTCTGTAAGAGGAATTTCTTTATTTTCTCCATTTAAATTAATTTCTACTTTATATTTTGAAACAAGAGATTCTTGAAGTTTTGAGAAATAAACCGCTCCATAATTATAAATTTTTCCCATGGTTTCTTCTAAATCATTTGATAATAAATGCTTACTCTCTTTTAAAATCTCTTCTATTAAAAATTTATACTCATTTAAAATTTCACTTTTATACAAAAGAGTTAAAACATTTTCTCGTGAGGAAATTATTTTTGAGAGATTAGAATTTATTAGAGAAATTTTCACCCCTAAATCATCTAAAATTAAATCATTGTCTATTCCCTCTTTATTACTTGAGTTTGTAGAAAGAGTTAAGAAAACAAAATTATGAAGCTTGTCATAAAAAGAGTAAATTTTTTCGTATTTTAAAAATATCTCTTCCAAAAATTCTATAAACTTTTCATCATTTAAATTTTTAAAATCCTCATTAAATTTCTTGTTTATATGAGAAATTTCCATTTCTAAATTCTCTAAATCATTTTTATACGCAAAAGAGTTAAAACCCTTATAGAGAGAATCCAAATTCCATTTCAAAATTTATCACCCCTATTTTTCATTATAATTTAAAATGTATTTTATAATCATGTTTAAACTTCCATCACCATTTCTCTTAACTTCAAACCTATTTATATCGTAAAAGGATTCTTTATTTATATAAAGATCTATATCTTTATCAATTTTAAGTCTTATTCTTTCATATTTTTTGTCCACATAATCCTTATCAATATTAATTTCTCCCTCAATTCCATTACATTCTGCAAAATCAACAAAGCTTTCAATTGTATTTTTATCATCAAACACTTCTCTTGCAAATCCATTTAGGTTTAAACTCTCATCTTTAATTAGTTTATCTCTTAAACTTTCTCTTATAAAAAACGCCTTATCTGCATCATCTTTTATGTTCTTTCTTGTCCACTTTTCAGCAACGGAAATTAAATCACGAGTTTTTGAAGAATCAGAATGAATTTTTTCACAATTTAAAAACTCATCTTTAAAATAATTTTGACTTTCTAGAGAATTTTTACAAACCTTATCTAAAAACATCAAATTAAATTTTCCCTCTAAATCCTTTATAAACAAACATGCCTTCATAATTTTTTGAGAAGTACTTGGAAGAGTAATAGATTGAGGAATTATATCTATTTTCATTTTCTCATCAACATATTCAATTTTGTGTATGTAGTTTTTCATGTAATCAAGTTTTATCATACATAAAGCGTTTCCAAATTCCGTGTTTAATTTTAAAAATAATAAATCACAAGAAACCCCTCCTCCATGCTCATATAAAATGGTAAAGAATTTCTCTGAAATTTCTTTCGATACATCAATTAAATTAAACTCATCATTTAAAAATCCATAAACCTTTGACATAAATTCAGGCTCTTTATGAAATCTTCCTAAGTTAAGCTCCTCATCTTTTAAAATTTTCTCAAGGTGTTTTGTTAAAAAAGAATTTATCTCATCATTTGATAAATTTAAATATTCCTCATTTAAAATAGGATCATCACAATTCATATCAAGAACATGTATTATTCCCTCTTCTATTTTAAACTCTCTAATTTTCAAAACCCTCTCCTCCAAAAATTAATCTCTTAAAATTTAATGTTAAATAATTTTACAATAAAATTTTTTCAAATTAAACTACTTACTTTTAAATAAAAACTTAAAGAGGGCATTTATAAAGAAAATAAGTTAATATTCCTTATAAATACCCTCTTTAAAATTTTATACTTTAGTCGATTCTCTTTCTAAAATTTCTGATTTAATTTGCATTCTACTTATAGAATTTCCATTTAAAATATTGTTAAGTGCAATATAAGCCTTAACTCCAAGTTCTTTTTTATCATAAGTTACACTTGATAATTTGGGAGAAAACACATTTGAAATAAAATTATTATCAAATCCAATAACAGAAATCTCTTCTGGAATTTTATATCCATTTTTATTTAAAATATTTAAAATTTTATAAGCAGTAAGATCATTATCGCAACAAATTGCAGTAGGACTTTTCTCTTTTATAAAATTTAAGACTTCCTCTTCTAAATTTTTATCTAACACATTTAAAACATTTGTTGGATCATAATTAATTTTAGAAGAAGTAAGAGCAGCAATATATCCTACAAGCTTATCTTGATAAAATAAATCATTATTTTTTACATTTATAAACAAAATTTCTCTATGTCCATTGTCAACAAAATAATTAACAACCTTTCTCATTCCCTCAACCATATCAATTCCAACATAACCAACATTTTGTTTATCTATGCTCAAATAATTGTTAACTATAACAAGTGGATAGCTCATTTTTAAAATTGATTTTCTTAAAGAATCCGAAATATTATTAACAAGAAGTATCGCTCCTGATAAATTATGATTTTTAATAATTGTATCTAAACAAATCTTCTTTAAATTATCTTTAAGAGATATGAGAAGCACCTCGTTACCCTCACTTATACATTTGTTATTAAATCCTTGTATAATATCATAATTTAAATTTTTATCATATTCATTGCATTCTTGGTCAATAATAATTCCAAATTTTAAATTTGATTTATTGTTAATTACAGACTTTTTTATATATCCCATTTCGTTTGCAACTTCTATAACTTTTTCACGAGTCTTTTGACTAATGTCCGTTGCTCCATTTAAAGCCTTAGATACTGAACTTATAGAAATGCCCAACTTGTTTGAAATATCTTTAATCGTTACCATATTTTCACTCCTTACAAATCTCAATTTTTCAACTTAATCTATAATGATTTTTTCGTAAAAATTTTTAAATTCTTTATTTGCTTTTCTATAATTAACCTTTTAAATTTTCAAATCACTCTATATGTGTTGACAGTATAAAAAATTTTTTTATATACTTAACTTAATATAATGGTAGCTTTTTGTACTAAATCAATTTTTGAAAGGTGATAAATTCATGGAATATTCCATTTTAATAGATGAAAAATCTCAAAAATTTTGGGAAGAAAATGATATAAATAAATTTCAGTGGGATGAAGATAAGAAAAAACTCTACGTTCTTGAAATGTTTTCCTATCCTTCTGGAAGTAATCTTCATGCAGGACATTGGTTTAACTTTGGTCTTGTAGATTCTTACGCTCGATACAAAAAAATGAATGGGTTTAATATTTTTCAACCAATGGGATTTGACGCTTTTGGTCTTCCTGCTGAAAATTACGCAATAAAAACAGGAATTCACCCGAAAGACTCCACAATGAAAAATATAGAAACTATGAGAAGACAACTTAAAAACATGGGAGCTATATTTAATTTTGAAAATGAAATAGTTACATGTACTCCAAAGTATTACAAATGGACTCAATGGTTATTTTTAAAGTTATACGAAAAAAATCTTGCTTATAGAAAGAATGCTCCAGTAAACTTTTGTCCTAGTTGCGATACGGTTCTTGCAAATGAGCAGGTTATTGATAATAAATGTGAACGATGCTCTTGTGAAATCACAAAGAAAAATTTAACTCAATGGTTCTTTAAAATCACTGAATATGGAGATGAACTTGTAGATAAACTTGACTCTCTTGATTGGCCTGAAAAAACAAAAGCTATGCAGAAAAATTGGATCGGAAGATCTTTTGGATCTATCGTAAACTTTTCTGTAGATAATTTCTCTTACGACTTTAATGTATTTACAACAAGAGTTGATACTCTTATGGGAGTTTCTTATGTTGTGTTAGCTCCTGAGCATCCCCTTGTTTTAAAAATTACAAGTGAAGAGAATTTAAATAAGGTGAAAGAATACATAGAATTTTCATCTAAACAATCAGAAATAGATAGAGTAAGTTCAACTAAGGAAAAAACTGGTGTGTTTACTGGAGCTTATGCAATTCACCCAATAACAAACAAGAAAGTTCCTATTTGGATTTCTGATTATGTTATTTCAACTTATGGAACTGGAGCTGTTATGGCTGTTCCCGCTCATGATGAAAGAGATTTTGAGTTTGCACAAAAATTTAATTTAGAGATAAAAGAGGTTATTAAAAATAAAGAAGACTCCTCTCTTCCAATGACTAAAAAAGGAATTTTAATAAATTCAGGAGAGTTTAACTCCCTAACTTCAGAAGAAGGAAAAGAGAAAATTACTTCCTATTTAAAATCAATTAACAAGGGAGATTTTAATAAAACCTTTAGACTTAGAGATTGGCTTGTTTCAAGACAAAGATATTGGGGAGCTCCAATTCCAATTATTTATTGCGATAAATGTGGAACAGTTCCAGTTGAAGAATCTTCTCTTCCAGTTGAACTTCCTTATAACGTAAAATTTAATTCAAATGGAAAATCCTCTCTTGAAACTTGTGAGGAATTTAAAAATACACCGTGTCCAAAATGCGGAGGAAATGCAACAAGAGAAACAGATACATTAGATACTTTTGTTTGCTCTTCTTGGTATTATTTAAGATATGTTGATCATCATAATAATAAAGAAGCCTTTAACAAAGATAAAATTAACAAAATGCTTCCAGTTGATAAATATGTTGGTGGTCCTGAGCACGCTTGCATGCATCTTTTATACGCAAGATTTATTACAAAAGCTCTTCGTGATATGGGATATTTAAATTTCGATGAACCATTTACATCTCTCACTCATCAAGGACTTATTTTAGGGCCTGATGGATTTAAAATGAGTAAATCTCGTGGAAATACAATTTCTCCAGATGAATATATAGAAAAATATGGCTCTGATGTATTTAGAACATATTTAATGTTTGCCTTTACTTACACTGAAGGTGGAGCTTGGAGCGATGAAGGAATAAAATCCATCCATAAATTTATACAAAGAAGTGAAAGATTAATAAATAAAAGTTTGGATATAATTAAAGATAAATCATTTAATTCTATTAAATGTGAAGAGGATGAAAAAGAATTACTTTTCGCTCTTAACAACGCTATAAAATTTATAAAAATGGACGTAGAAATTTTACAGTTTAACACTTGCATTGCCCACTTTATGAAACTTACAAATGAATTTTCAAAATATTTAAACAACAATAATATAAACAAGGAATTTTTAAATGAATTTTTGTTTAACTATTTAAAAATCTTTGCGCCATTTGCTCCTCACTTCTCTGAATATTATTTCGGAATTTTGCAAGAATTAAATGGTAAAACTAAAACATCAGTATTTTTAGAACCATATCCTTCAGTTGATGAAAAATATTTAACTAGAGATGAAATTGAAATTGCTATTCAAATAAATGGAAAAATTAGAGCTAAAATATTTGTTCCAACAAATGGTGATGAAGAAACGATAAAAAATATTTCCCTTTTAAATGAAGAAGTTATTAAATACACTCAAAACAAAACAATAGTTAAAATTATTGTAATTAAAAATAGACTTGTTAATATTGTTGTAAAATAAATAAATTTAATATAAAATTATATACGGAGGTAAGATAATATGAATTTTGTTAATATAAGTAATGAAACTTTTCAAGAATTTAAACAACTTCTTGCTAATAATGATATAGATAAAAATATTATCAGAATAAATTTAGCAGGAATGGGCTGAGGAGGTCCAACGTTTAATATTGTTCTGGACGAACAAAAAGAAGATGATATCGCATGTACAATAAATGATCTTACATTTATAATTAGTAAAGAAATTTATGAGCAGTTTGGAGATTTTATAATTGAAGGTACTGCTGAAAATAATAGAGGTTTAGTTTTAAAACCAGTTAATAAATCAGATAATGGTGGATGTGGAGGCTGCGGAGGCGGCTGCTAAAATAATAAAAGATGTTTAAAATAGAATTAGTTATTTTAAACATCTTTTTATATATTAAAATCTTTCTCCGAAAGTAGGAATTAAATGAGTACAATTGATATAGGAAAAATAACTGATTTCGCAAATTTCAATAATGCAAATGATGGAATTGCTTTATATAAAAAAGATAAGATTAATATGACTTACTATGAATTTATTAAAGATGGTATTTTATTATGGTTTAATGTATTCTCTACTAGAAATATTATTCATAATACAAAACTTTCTATAAATACATCAACTGAAAAAATAATAGAATGTTCTTGTTCTTGTAACTACAAAAATACCAAAAATGATAAATGCAAACACATAGTAGCTGGATATGTATCTTTTATAAATTCTCTTAAAGAAAGTTTATCTCCTAATTATAATTATGACTTTTCCTATTTAGATACAATAAACAAACTTCCTAAATCTTCTTTAAATATAGATGAAAATATCTATTCTCTTTCTTATTTGCTTCACATAATCTCACCAAATAAACTTAAAGTTGAACTTAAACTTTCTTCATCTAATAAATGCTACTCTATTTTAAATATAAAAGATTTTTTAAATTCTATCTTAAAAAATGAAAGTTTTTTTGTAAACAAAACTACTAGTTTTAATTTAAAGGAAGAGAATTTTAATGAAAATGATAGAAAATTTATTTCAAATCTTGTAACTATTTATTCCTTAATGGATTTAGATATTAATTTAAATGAAAGTTTTTTATCAAACTCTCTTATATCTCTAAATGAAAAACTTTTACATATTTTGCTCAATATTGTTTCGGAAGAAAATCTCTCAATTCAAATAAACGATGAAATTTTTTCTCAGTGTAAAATAATTAATGAGGATTTAGATATTTCTCCAAGTATTTCAACAGATGATTCTAATAATATAATTCTCTCTATTGATCTTAAAAATATTATAAGACTTTTTGATAATTCCCCTTATTTTTATTTTGATGGGAATATATATGTATGCTCTTTTGATTTTTTAGAAAATTACGCTTGTTTAAAAACTCTAACATTAAATAACAATACATCTTATTTTAAAATAAACGATGAAAATAAGAATTCTTTTTTAAATCAAACTCTTCCAAAATTATCAAAGAATTTTAACCTTAAAATATCTGATAGTTTAAATGACAGTATTAAAATTGAAAACTGTATTACAAAATTTTACATAGATAAAACCGTTAACGATATTATACTAATTAAAGTTGTATTTAATTATGGAGATGTTTCTATAAATCCACTAGATACTTCTCTTTCAAATACAAATGTTCTTAGAAATTTTAAACTTGAAAATGAAATATTAATCACTCTTAGTAACTTGTGTGAAAACCAATCTTCCCTTTATTATTTAATAAAATCTCCTGACAAAATAATTAATTTTAAAGAAAATGGATTAACTTCTTTAAAATCTCTTGGGGAAGTTTATTACACAAAAAACTTTAAAAGATACAAAATAATAAATTCCTCTTCATATAAAACTTCATTTAAAATGGGGCTTAATAATCTTTTAAATATTTCTTTTTCCTTTGATGGTATTACAAATGATGAACTCTACTCTGCTATAAAAAGTATTCGCAAAGGTGAAAAATATTTAAAGCTAAAAGATAAGGGGATTTTAAATTTAGATAACGATTATTTAAAAGAAATAGACTCTATTCTTTATGATTTAGACATAAATGAAGATAAATTAAAAGAGGACTCTCTCTCTCTTAATAAATTTTACGCATTTTATTTAAATAACTCGTACTCTAAAAAATTTAATTCACTAGGAGAACTTAATAAAGACGATAACTTCATAAAAATTGCAGAAAGCATAACCAATCTAAAAAATACTGATCTTACTCCTCCTAAAAATTTAAATGCTAATCTCAGAAGTTATCAATTAGAAGGGTTTAAATGGTTAAAATTATTAAAAGAATATAATTTATCAGGAATCTTAGCAGATGAAATGGGTCTTGGTAAAACTATTCAAACCATAACATTTCTTCAAAAAGAATATGAAAATGGAGAACTTAAAAACGCAATAATTATTTGTCCTAAATCTCTTATATACAATTGGTATGAAGAGATTAAAAAGTTTGCCCCAAATCTTCGTGTATTAATATTTAATGGAAACAAAAATGCACGTTTAAACCTTTTAGAAGAAATTTCTAACTACGATATAATTCTCGCTTCTTATGGAATTATTCAAAAAGATATTGATTCTCTAAAAGACAAAAATTTTAACATATGTATATTAGATGAAGCTCAAAATATTAAAAATAAATCCTCAAAAAACACACTCTCTCTTAAAAAGCTAAATATAAATTATAAATTTGCACTAACAGGTACTCCTATTGAAAATTCTTTAGATGAACTTTGGTCTATTTTTAATTTTCTAATGCCTGGATACCTATATTCCTACTCAAAATTTAAATCTGTTTATGAAAATTCACAAGATAACTCAAACTTAAGTAGAAAAATTTCACCATTTATATTAAGACGTCTTAAGAAAAATGTTTTAACAGAACTTCCTCCAAAAATTGAAACAAAAATTATGATAGATTTAAATGATGAACAAAAGAAACTCTACTATTCTTACATTGAAAAATTTAGAAATGAATTTGATGACGAAAAATATGATGATAAAAATTTAAAATTCAAAATGCTAAGTGCCTTAACAAGACTTAGACAAATTTGTTGTGATCCTAAGGTTCTTATTGAAGATTATTCTTGTGGAAGTTCAAAAATAGATACTCTAATGGAAATTGTTGAAAATAACATTAAAAACAATAAGAAAATTATTGTGTTTTCAAATTTTACAACTGTTTTAAATATTATCCGTAAAAAATTTGAGGAGAATAATATAAAATACACTTATTTAGATGGATCAACTCCATCAAAAGAAAGACTTGATATTGTAAATGATTTTAACAAAAATGATTATAATGTATTTTTAATTTCTCTTAAAGCTGGAGGATTTGGATTAAACATTACTTCTGCTGAAGTTGTTATTCATTTTGATCCATGGTGGAATAATGCAGTTGAAAATCAAGCAACAGATAGAGCTCATAGAATTGGTCAAAAAAATACAATTCATGTAATAAAACTAATTACAAAAGGAACTATTGAAGAAAAGATTTTTGAAATACAAGAAAGAAAGAGCAATTTAATAAATTCCATTATTAAAGATAGTTCTCTTGAGTATAATTCAATACTTAAAATGTCTGCAAATGAACTTAAAACATTCTTCTTTTCAAATGATATATAAAAATGGAGTAGTTAAAATTTTCACTACTCCATTTTTCTTGATTTTATATTATTCTGTGATTTTTTCAAATTTCCTAATATAAATAAGAATCCAAACACTATAAAAATACTTAATAATGATCCCCCAAATTTTAATATAAGAGAAGTTAGACCAACAATTATAAGAAATTTAATTAAAAAATTTAAACTATTCAAACTACTTTCACCTCATAGATGTTAGTCTAAACCTTATAAAAATAATTACACCTTGTAAATTTTTCGTATTTTTACTTTAATTATTAAATGAATCCAATTTTTCTCTTTACTTTCCTTAAAATTTTGTTTGATACTATGTATGCAGTTTCTTTCCCCTTAGTATATACCTCTTCTAAGTAATCCTTATTTTTCATAAATTCATTAACCTGCTTTTGTATTGGAGAAAGTTCATCTATAAGAAGAGAGGTTAATTCTTTTTTAAGTTCCCCATATCCTTTTCCTTCAAATCTTTCCTCAACTTCTTTTGGAGTTTCTCCTGTTATAGATATTAAAATATTAATAAGATTTTTAATTCCAGGTTGGTCATCATTATAAGAAATTACTCCCATAGAATCTGTTATACTTCTTGAAATTTTCCTTTTAATAGAGTTTTCATCATCCATTATTTTTAAATATGAATTTTCATTTTCATCTGACTTTGACATTTTCTTTAAAGGATTTTGAAGACTCATAATCCTTGATGAATTTTGAACTATATAAGGCTCTGGAATTTTAAAAGTTTCACTATAAAGAGAATTAAATCTTTCTGCTATATCCCGAGCAAGTTCTAAGTGTTGTTTTTGATCAGAACCAACAGGAACTAAATCAGTATTATAAAGTAAAATATCTGATGCCATTAAAATCGGATAAGTAAATAAACCAACTGGAATTGATTCTCCTACCTTTAATGACTTTTCTTTATATTGGGTCATACGGGATAACTCCCCCATATAAGTATAACAATTTAATATCCAAGAAAGTTCAGCATGAGTTGAAACATGAGATTGAATAAACAAATTACTTTTATTTGGATCTATTCCACATGCTAAATATATTGCTAAAACTTCTAAAATCTTTTCTCTTAATTTCTTTGGTTCTTGTTTAACTGTTATTGCATGTAAATCAACAATACAAAAGAAACAATTATACTCATCCTTAAGCTTTAACCAATTTTTTATAGCTCCAAAATAATTTCCAATAGTTAAATCTCCTGATGGTTGAATTCCACTAAATATAGTTTTCATATTTTGATTATTCATTTTAATTTCCCCTTAATTAAAAAGAGACCTTATAAACTAAGATCTCTTTTAAAAATTATCTTCTTACTTCTCTTTTTTGATTCTTTCTTGCACGTCTGCAATCTGGACATCTTACTGGATCGTTTTCAAATCCCTTCTCTTTAAAAAACTCTTGCTCTCCTACTGTAAATATAAAATCTTTTCCACAATCTTTACAAGTTATATTCTTATCATTCATGTTATAACACTCCTTACGTTCATAGGAATTATTTGAGAGACATTATCTTCCCATGTCAAATACTTATGAACGAAAGAATCCGTAACTCTAAAACAAACCTATTTCTTATTCACTACATTTGTAATTATATACTTAATTTATAAACAATTCAATATAAAAATTTATTATTTTTCCTTAGCTTTAAGGAACTATTCAAGAAATTTTTACTAGTTTTTGTATATATTATGTATTTTTTTATTTATTCATAAATTTTATATATTTAGAGAACAATATACTAATAAAACTTATTGAAAAGAAGGTGTACATAATGTCATCGTTAAAAGAAACTAATAATTATGATGTAAATAGTGAAATTGAAATTTATAAGAAATTAACAGAAGAAGAGATTTATAGATTAAGACAATTAAATGACTCACTCCAATATAAATTGTCCATAACAAGTAATCTACTTGATATAAATAAATATTTAAGCATGGGAATTTCAAATGATAATATTTTTAACATAATAAATGATGTTGCCATCGCCTTATTTGGAGTTAAGTATTCAACCATCATTGTTAAAGAAGGGGAAAATACTTACATGAATGTTTCAAATGTTGAAAGTAAGAACTATAAAAACTTCAACTTTATATATAAATTTTTCGGAGATGAAACCTTTCTTCTATCTTGTAAACATGAATTAAATATTGATTCTATAAAAGAGCCAGACTCTCGCTCTCTTATTGGATATCCTATCTTTTGTAAAAAAGAGTTTATTGGTTATATGATTCTTGAACATCCTTATGAGAATTTTTTTGATCATCACAAAGTTCACTTTTTAGGTGCTCTTGCAGATCTTTTAGCCATGACTTACGAAAATTACACCTTATATAAACAATTAGATGAAAAATCTAAAATGGATCCTATTTTAAATATTTTAACAAGAGTTGAGTTCACAAATAGATTAAATTTTATTATAAACAAACAAAATAAAAAAGATTTTGCCCTTGTTATGATGGATATTGATAATTTTAAAGCAATAAATGATTCTCATGGACATTTATTTGGAGATTCTGCCCTTATTCAAACAACTAATGCAATAAAAGAGCTTGTTTCTGAAAAAGACATGCTGGCAAGATATGGTGGAGAAGAATTTATAATGTATATTGATTCTTTTGAAGATGCAAAAGATCTTCTTATTAAGGTTGAAAAAATCAGAAAAACTGTTGAAAATCACACCATAGAATTAAACGGATCAAAATCAAGTGTAACTATGAGTTTTGGTGTTGCTATTTATCCATACGATGGAAAAACCATTGATCAACTTTTAGATCACGCTGATAATATGCTATATAAAGCAAAAGATGCAGGTAAAAATAAAGTAGAAATTACTATATAAATTTTATTGATGCTCCCTATTTTTCTATGTATAATAGAATTTGCAAAGAAGTTTTAGGGAGTGATTTATGTGAACTTATTTGCAATATCCGATCTTCATTTATCTTTTGGTTCCAAAAAACTTATGGATGTATTTGGAGATAATTGGGTTAATCATTTTGAAAAAGTTAAGGAAAATTGGATTAAAATGATTACCCCTAATGATATAGTGCTTCATTGTGGAGATTTTTCATGGGCAATGAACTTAAATGAAGCTAAAATTGATTTACAATGGCTTAATTCACTTCCAGGTAAAAAAATACTTATTAAAGGTAATCATGACTTTTGGTGGAGTGGTATAAACAAACTAAATTCTATATATAAAGATATAAATTTTATTCAGAATAACTATGTTCCATTTAAAGATTACGCTATATGTGGAAGTCGTGGATTTAATATAGAAATTAATAAAGATCAAGATAAAAAACACCATGAAAAAATCTTAGAGAGAGAAAAAATAAGAATGGAACTTTCTCTAAACTCCGCTGTAAAAGATGGATACAATAAATTTATTTATATGATTCACTACCCTCCTTTTACCTCTAATGAAGAATGTAGCTATAAAAACATTTTTTTAGATGTAATAGATAAATATAATATTGAAAAAGTAGTATATGGTCATATTCATAGTAATTTTGAAAAATTTCAAAATAAAAAAATAAATAATACTGAGTATTATTTAACTTCATGTAATTACCTTAATTTTACACCACTTAAAATATTATAAGGTTATTTATTTTTAGCTAATGGGTGATATATTATGGCTATAAAACAATGGAAAACCTTTCTTATGCCCTACCAACAGGCTGTTGAAGAATTAAAAATCAAATTCAAAAATATGAGAAAAGAATACAAATGTAGAAACGAATACTCTCCCATTGAATTTGTAACAGGAAGAGTTAAGGAAGTTTCTAGTATTCTTGAAAAAGTTAAGAAATTTAACATTCCAATGGATAAAATTGAATACGAACTTGAAGATATAGCAGGTATTAGAATAATGTGTCAATTTGTAGATGATATTACAAAAGTTGTAAATATTATTAGAAAACGAAAAGATCTTTCTATTGTATATGAAAAAGACTACATAACAAACGCTAAAGAAAGTGGTTATAGAAGTTATCACATAATAATTAGATATCCTGTAAACTTATCTATTGGATGTAAAGAAATTATAGCAGAAATTCAAATAAGAACTCTTGGAATGAATTTTTGGGCAACGGCTGAGCATTCATTAAACTATAAATATAAACAACATATTCCTTCAAATATAAAAACTAAATTAAAACAAGCAGCAGATACTGCATATCAACTTGATGAATTAATGATGCAAATAAAAGATGAGATTAAGGATGCTCAAAGACTTTTTGGGGTTAAATCTAACATTGTATCAAATATAAATGAAAGTTTAGTTAGTTTAATTTCTCTTGGTAAAGTTAAGGAATCTAGTAACTACCAACTTCAATTAACTACTCTTATTGAAATTGGAGATATAAATCAATTAAACTCTCTTTTATTATCTATTCAACGTGATATTGATAAATATAAAAAATAACAAGGCTTCTATATTTATTGTGTAGAAGTCTTAATTTACATAAAAATATAATTTTACGAGGTCTATTATGAGTAATTTTTCACATGAAATTAAAAAGAGAAGAACATTTGCAATAATCTCTCACCCTGATGCAGGAAAAACTACCTTAACTGAAAAACTTTTATTATACGGAGGAGCAATAAGACTTGCAGGTTCTGTTAAAGCTCGTAAAGCTTCAAGGCATGCAACTTCTGACTGGATGGAAATAGAAAAACAACGTGGAATATCTGTTACAAGTTCAGTTTTACAATTTCATTATGATAATTATTGTATAAATATTTTAGACACTCCGGGACACGAAGATTTCTCTGAGGATACATATAGAACTCTTGTTGCAGCTGACTCTGCTGTTATGGTAATAGATGGTGCTAAAAGTATTGAGCTTCAAACTAAAAAACTATTTCAAGTTTGTGCTCTTAGAAACATTCCAATTTTTACATTTATAAACAAAATCGATAGGGAAATTAAAAATCCCTTTGATCTTCTTGAGGAAATTGAAAATGAACTTGGAATAAAATGTTACCCTGTAAACTGGCCTATTGGATGCGGACAAGATTTTAAGGGAATTTACCAAAGAAATGAAGAAAAAATTTATACATTTTCATCTAAAAATCACGGTCAAGATATTTTAACTACCCACTCTGGAAACTATAAAGATGACATATTTAAAGAAATTTTAGGGGAACAATTACATGAAAATTTAAAAGAGGAAATTGAACTTCTAAACTTAACTGAAACTCCTTTTGATCGTGAAAAAATATTAAATGGAGAATTAACCCCTGTATTTTTTGGATCTGCTATTACAAATTTTGGAGTTGAAATATTTCTTAAAAATTTCTTAGAATACTCTTCAGAACCTTCAAAAAGAGAATCAACAATTGGTGATATTTCCCCGTACGAAGACTTTTTCTCTGCTTTTGTATTTAAAATTCAAGCAAATATGAATCCAAAACATAGAGATAGAATTGCTTTTATGAGAATTTGCTCTGGAAAATTTAATAAAGGAATGGAAGTTTCTCACGTTCAAAATAATAACAAAATTAAACTCTCTCAACCTCAACAGTTTTTTGCTCAAGAAAAAGAATTAATAGATGAAGCTTATGCAGGAGATATTATTGGGGTATTTGATCCAGGAATTTTCTCAATTGGTGATACCTTAACAACTTCACCTAAAAGTTTTAAGTTTAATGGAATGCCTTCTTTTGCTCCAGAATTATTTGCTAACGTAAAACCAATTAATTCTATGAAAAGAAAACAATTTATAAAAGGTATAACTCAAATTGCTCAAGAAGGAGCTATTCAAGTATTTAAAGAATATAATTTTGGAATGGAAGAAGTTATAGTAGGTGTTGTTGGAAATCTTCAATTTGAAGTTTTAGAATATAGACTTAAAAATGAATATAACACTGAAATTAAAATAAATAAACTTCCTTATAATTTAATTCGTTGGATTGAAAAATGTGATATTCCTATGGAAGATTTAAACTTAACAAGTGAAACTAAAAAAGCTGTTGACTTAAAAGGAAGAAATCTTTTAATTTTTCAAAATACTTGGGGAATTCAATGGGCCCTTGATAAAAATCCTTCAATTGTTCTTTCTGATATTGGAAAATTCCAAGAATAATTTTTTTAAAATCTGTTAAGAATAAATTTGATTAAGTTTATTTTTAAAAGGGGTTTTTAAATTATGAAAAAGGAAAATATTTATGGTCCAAAAATTCGTATTTCTAATAAAACTCAAAAAACTATAACTAATTTTAATAATGAACATAATACGAATATACCTAGTCCAAAAACAGATCCAATTGTTGTAAATAATATTGCAACAAGTGAATTTGATTATACAGAAGAACAATAAAAGGGTGGAATTTATTCCACCCTTTTTATGATTTATAAACCATATTAACATGGGGAAATTTAATTCCAACAAATTCTTCCATATATTCTTCCCCATCTTCATAAAATCCAAGTTTCTTATAAAAATTTACTGCATGACTTTGAGCTTTAATTTTTATAATATTTTCTTTAAGATTATTTTCAATAAACTTTATACTCTCTTCTAAAAGCTTTTTACAAAATCCCTCACCTCTATAATTTTTATTAGATAAAACTCTCCCAAATGATGCTTCAGAAAAATTTATTCCCTTATCAAATATTCTAGTATATGCAAGTATTTCCCCATCTTTCTCTAAATAATGATGATAACATTTATAATCTAAACTATCTAAATCTTGATACGCACATTTTTGATCAACAACAAACACTTCAGCTCTTATTTTTAAAATTTCATATAATTCACGAGGAGTAAGCTCATCAAATTTTTTAATTATTAATTTCATAATTTACCTCAAAAAATTTTTAATATGATACACTCTAAGTATACTACTATAAAAAAGGAGAATTTTAAAGTATGGATTTATTTAATACTAGAGAAAAGGCTTTAGAATATATATAAACATGTGTAAAGATTATGACCCTTCTTTTATTGTAAATTTAGTTGAAAAATATTTACCTAAAAACTCCTCTATTTTTGAATTAGGTTTAGGAGCTGGAATAGATTTCAAGGAACTTAAAAAATCTTATAACGCAACATCTTCAGACTACTCTCAAATTTTCATAGATTTATATAAAGAAAATTTCCCACAAGATAAGGTTTTGTTTTTGGATGCAAAAAACTTTAAACTAAATGAACCCTTTGATTCTATTTTTTCAAATAAAGTTCTCATACATTTATCGAAGGATGAACTTAAAAACTCTATAAAATGTCAACATAATAATTTAAATAAAAATGGAATTGTTTTTCATACATTTTGGAGAGGAGAAGGAAAAGAGATAATTGAAAACACAAAATTTGTTTATTATGAAATTTCTTCACTTAAATATTTATTTTACATAAAAGAAATAAACTATAATACAGAATGTGAGGAAAATGATTCAATATATTTAGTTGCACAAAAAATACAATTATATCATAAATCATAAATAAAATATTTTTAAGGAGAAATAAGTGAAAATATTAATAATAGGTGGAGATAAAAGATTAGTTTCTCTAAAACAAATTTTAAATGATAATAATTTTAACGTAGAAACCTCATACTTAAACTCAAATGATGAAAATTTAAAATCCTTAAATGATTTTGATATTATATTTTTACCCATACCTTTTTCTAAAAATAATTTTTTAAATGCTCCTTTTTATCCTAATAAAATAACAACTGAAAATATATTTTCCTCTCTTAAAAATTTTAAGGGAATAATAATTGGAGGTTTTGATAAAAATTCAGAAGAAACCCTAAAAAATATGAATTTAAATTTTAAAAATATTTTAAAAGACGAAAAATTCACTTTAATAAATGCAATAATAACAGCAGAAGGAACCATTGAAAAATTAATACATGAAAGTGAAGAAAGTTTATTTGAACTTAAAGTTTGTATAACTGGATATGGAAGAGTTTCTAAAGCCTTAGCTAGAAGATTAAAACCTTTATGTAAAGAACTTGTTGTTTATAATAATCCTTCTATAAATTTTGTTTACGCTCAAATAGATAATATTAAAGTTAGAAATATTGAACATTTTAAAGATGAAGGGAAGAATTTTAATGTAATAATAAACACAATTCCCTCTTTAATTATTGATAAAAAAGTTTTAGATACTCTTGATAAAAATACATTAATAATGGATTTAGCTTCTCTTCCTGGTGGAGTTAATTTTGAATATGCAAAAGAAAAAGGTATAATTACTCATCATTATCTTGGAGTTCCAGGAAAAGTTTCAAGTAAAAGTGCAGCAAATGCCATATTTAATTATTTTAAAGATGAATTAAAATAATGAATAATTTATAACAAAATATACAAAACTATTCTCAAAGGAAGTGATATTTATGGATCCAAAAAACCTTTGGGATATATATAATTTTTTTGATTTAGTAGAAAATAACCATAATGAATTTACTAATGGATATGATTATAATGAATATACAAACCATATAAATGAAAATCACGATGATCCTTTAAATAACGATTTTTTCATATAAAATAAAAAGACTAGCTAAAATGCTAGTCTTTTCTTTACTCTAAAGTAAGAACATAAAAGTTCTTCTTACCTTTTTTAATTATAGCTTTTTTATCATTAAAAGCTTCTTCTGTTAAAATAAAATTTCCATCTGTTATCTTCTCTTCATTTAGAGAAACTCCCCCTTGAGTTATAAGTCTTCTTCCTTCTGACTTTGATGGGAATATTTTTTTAGAAACTAAAATATCTAAAAGAGAGCTTCTAATTTCACTTTTTAAAACTTCATATTTAGGAGCATTATCTAAGTTCCCATCTTTTGAAAATAAAGCACGAGAAGCATCTCTACATTTTAAAGCTTCCTCTTCTCCATGAATAATTTTAGTTACCTCAAAAGCTAAAACTTCCTTTGCTTTATTAATTTCTTCCCCTTCAACAGAGCATAAATTTTCAATTTCATCAAGAGGAACAAACGTAAGCATCTTTAATGTTTTTTCAACATCTTTATCATCAATATTTCTCCAATATTGATAAAAATCATAAATTGGTGTCTTCTCTTTATCAAGCCATATTGCTCCATTTTCAGTTTTACCCATTTTCTTTCCATCACTTGTTAAAAGCAAATTACATGTAAGAGCATAAACTTGTTTTCCTGTTTTTCTCCTAATTAAATCCATTCCACCAATCATATTTGACCATTGGTCATCTCCACCAAGCTGCATCATACAATTATATTTTTGATTTAACACCAAAAAATCATAAGATTGCATAATCATATAGTTAAACTCCAAAAAGCTTAACCCTTTTTCAAGCCTTTGTTTAAAACACTCAGCTCTTAACATATTATTAACTGAGAAATTTACCCCAATATCTCTTAAAAATTCTATATAATTAAGATTTAAAAGCCACTCAGCATTATTAACCAAAACAGCTTTATCATTTGAAAAATCTATAAACTTAGATATTTGACCTTTAATTTTCTCTACATTTTCATTAATAACTTCTTTTGAAAGCATTTTTCTCATATCAGTTTTTCCAGTAGGATCTCCAACCATTACAGTTCCCCCACCAACTAAAACAATTGGTTTATGACCATGTTTTTGCATATGAGACATAAACATTAAAGTAACAAAATGTCCAACAGTTAAACTATCTGCAGTTGGATCATAACCTATGTAAAATACAACATTATCTTTATCTATAATTTTTTTAATTTCCTCTTCATGAGTCATCTGCTTTATAAAACCACGACTCTCCAATTCTCCAAATAAACTCATTTTTTCCCTCTTAACTTAAATTTTTTATAAATTATATCATATATCTAAAATATTATAAAACCAAATTTTAACTTATGCTTATATACAAATAGTTATTAACACTATTCACATATAATTGTTAATAACTATTTTTTATAATCACTTTTCTCAATTTTATATAATATTTTCAGTATATGAAACTTTATTATTTTCACATTTTTAATTTATTTTCTAACTTTTCCCAATTATATTAACATAATAAGGATTATATTTTTTCGAAGATAAATCATTTTTTTCCACAAAAATTAATACTTTTCCACACACTTTCTGTGGAAAAGTATTTGAAAATAAGTTTTATATAGTTATATCAATTATATAGTCCCCTTCTTTATCAAATTCTATAAAGTTTTCAACATATTTTTCTCCATTAATTTTTAAACTCTTATTTTCCCCTCTTCTAACTATTATTTTATAAAAAGCATCTTCTCTTTTATATTCCATAACATAACTCTTCCAATTACTTGGGATATGAGGATCAATATAAAACCCTTCACTACATAAATTAAATCCTAATATATTTTGTATACAAACTCTATAAAATAAAGATGATGGATAATTAAAATCTTCATTTATAATTTTAAATAATACTCCATCTCTAAATTCTATTTTACTTGGAATTATATAAGGTTCCTTTCTATAAACATTTGCTCCATTTCTATCTATTGTTTTAATTATTGGATTTAAAAAATTTAAATATTTATAAGCTTTATCATTTAAATTAAGATCACATAATGCTTTTGACAATAATATCACAGTTTTACTATCTTGAATATTTTCTAAATTTTTCATAAATCCAACATCTCTTTTAAAATATTCTCTTACAAAACCTCTATCCTTATTCACCAAATATTTATCTATAGAGTAGATTACCTTATTTCTTATATTGTTATCTTTTATACAAAAAAGAGATAATACTTGTGGGAGTAAATATATATTATTATTTTTTATTCCATCTTTTAAATTATTAATATAAAACTCTCCATTAAAACATTCATTATCAAAAATAGACAGTAAACTTTCCTTAACTTTTGAAAACATAATTTTATTTCTAGAATCATTAAACTTATCT
Source organism: Clostridiales bacterium (assembly GCA_017889345.1). GTDB lineage: Bacteria > Bacillota > Clostridia > Clostridiales > Clostridiaceae > Dwaynesavagella. The sequence continues at coordinate 84,904 of JAGHEJ010000041.1, forward strand.
AATATCTCTTCAAAATCTTCCATAACTTTATATAGTAAAAACAATGTTGGAACATCATTTATACTTTTTAGAACTTCTGGAGAATTTAAACTTTCACAATAAATTCCCCTATTTATAATTGTTAAACATTTATTATATATATTTGAAAACTTAACTTTAAGATCATTATCACTCACAAATTTAATTTCAAAATTCAAGATTTCAAAATCATTTGTAACCTTAATATAGTCAATAAGTACATATACAATCCAAAGTAAATCATATAAACAATCGTTTATTTCATATTTTTTAGTTAAACAACTCCACTTATCCTTAAAGGTTCCATCTTCGTACATATTGGAAAATACCCTAATAATATTCTTCTTACTTTTTATTGGATTTGTATAATTATAAATAAAACATTTCTCAATTATATCAATACAAGAATTTAATTCTCCATTAAATGAATTATTAAGTAAAAACTTCTCATTATTATTTTGATGAAGTGCCCATCCATTTAAAAACCCATCTAAATACTCATCCTCTGTTTTAAAATTAAATTCTTTATAATTATTCTCATATAAAAATAAATTTTCATTATATAAATCCTTAAATAATTTTTCATTTTTACAGAAATTATTAATTTCAAAATTTATTCCATTAATATTATCATCATAACCAAACATAACATAAACTTCTTTTGTTTCATTGCTCTTTAAATGTATTTTTCCTGATACACATAAACACGATTCTAAACATATTCCTGTTAAATTACTAAGTTTATGTTTATTAACACCTTTTGGCATAAACATCCCATTATTAATTCCTAAAAATTCCTTCTTACTTCCTGTAAAAGATACATCATAACATCCAAATAATTTTAAGTACGCCTTTATATTTTTAAAATCTTTTGAAAATTTATTCTCTCCATATATATACTCAAAATCTTTTTGTATATAGGTTGATAATTTCTTTGAATAATCATCTCTTCCTCCTAAAAAAATAGGAGCAAAATAATATATATTAAGAACTCTCTCTTCTTGACTTGTATTTTGAAATTTCAGTTTAACAATTTTATATTTTTTCCCTTCTGGAACAAAACATTTAAATAGTGTATTTAAATTTCTATATTTATTTTTAATTGAGGTTTCAAAATATGAATATGAAACAATATAATCCTCATTATTTCCCACAGGATTTAATGTTGGAGACCAAATATCCTCTTCTTCTCTTATATAGATTCCTTCACCTAATAAATTAGACTCACTATCACTATAATCTCCTGTTAATAAAAACTCTTTAGAATCAAAAGCCCATGTTTGCATTATTCCACTAGCTAATATGCTTGTTGAAATATATTTATTTCTAAGAATATTTCTATAATTATGTGGTAACAAATTAACATTATTTAATTTAATTACATACTCTTCATAATCTTTTGAAAATCCACCATAAGAATTATAAAACTTAAGAACTCTTTTAGGTATGCTATACTTTGTTACATCATTATAATCTGAAATCTCATTGGCAGTTTCAAATAAATATTTATTTAATCTTAAAACTTTATTTTTATTTGTAGTTTCATTATTAGAAGGAAGTATCAAATTTTTAGACGATTCAGTCATTACGTTAACATTATTATTGGTTAAAACTCCTATTTGATCGTATATACTTTCTTTTGAAGATTCTATAAATATATTAGAAATGCTCTTAATAATATTATAAGTATTTTTATATAAATTAGATAAAATTATATACACTCCGTTATTAACATTTATTTTATCTTTAAGATTATATTTTAAAATAAACTTATTAATTTCATTATCAATATACTTATCATATCTTAAATAACTATTTAAAATAATCAAATTAAACTCTAATCTTATTCTCATAAAATAAACTAAAGCTTTCATTAAAATTTCCACATTTTCAAGATCTTTAATATTTGTAATTTCTACAGAAACCATAGGTATATTAGGATCAATATTATGAGAAATCAAATCATTAATATTAATATCTCGTTCTAATTCATAAGTTTTATTAGGATAACCGTATATAATTTTAGATATCATATTATTAAACAAAGATAGTTCACTTGGAAATATTTTAAGATTATTAAGCATAATTTTAAAATTATAAGCATTATTCTGTATTAAATTCGAAATCATATTTACATTTCTATATTTATCTATTAGTTGAATTACTCTCTCTTTTGAATCATTTATAGAATTTATAAAATAAACACTAATATGACTATACGAATTTAATGTTATTTTACTTCGTATACTCATAATGTTCTCATCTACTAACTTATTGTCATTTCCATAACTAGAGCTTTTATACATACATAATGGATTTTTAGAATTTCCATTTATACCAATAAATCTATCTTTCGAATTTTCAAATTCTATATTATTAATTCCCTCATCTGTAAAATAAATACTATGACCCATAAATAAATCTTCTCTATCATTTCCACATATAACCATCATCTTATCATCTATATAATCAAACTTTTTATTTAAAATATAACTCTCAAAATAACTAGTTAACTCTAAAGATTTTTGCTTATAGGTTAAATTTTTAATAATGACTTTCCTTATTTCTACATCTTCATCTTTTGATATAAAAATTTCATTTGTTACGCTTATATCCTTACTTTTAGCTCTAAATCTAACTTTATCAAGTTCAAACTCACAAATATATGAAATATCATTATTTCTACATGGTAAATATGTACTGCTAAAAAACTCTTCTTCACTTAAATCATTTATATAAATATTTCCATAAGAATTTTCATTTGTAAAATCATTACTTAATTTAGATATATACTCATTTTTATATTTTAAATATCCTCCACCACTACTACTTATACCTAAAGAATAATTCCCATTTGAATAAATTTGCATATCACATATTTTGTCAGGTTTATATTTAACTATTGTTGGTAAAAATTCTATATCATCAAAAGAACTTATTGGAGTTAAATTATCCTTTATATCTTTAATACTCATGTTTAAAACACTTTCGTGTAATAGTTCACATACACTTTCTATTTCAATAATATTTTCAAATCTATTTTGAGGTAAGTTATTCATTAAAATATTTGCCAAAGATAAAAAACTCATTCCTTGATGATGAGACATATAACTTTTTACAACAGAATATCCTTCATTTTTACTATCTCTTAATTTTGTAAAATCTATCGCTTCATAAAATCCATATTTTCCTAAACACCCTAAAGATCTTAAATTTCGTAAATTTTTAAGAGAATTTTTAATATCTACCATTGCACTCATAATACTTGAATATGGACTTACTACCAGATTTTCATAATCTTTTTTCATTGCAATTGTTGGAACTCCGAAAGCCTTATACTGATAATTTAAATTATTATCAAATTCATAAAATCCAGATTCAGAAATTCCAAAAGGAATTTTATTTTCATTTGCATACTTAATTTGAGAATATACACATCCCCTATATGTTTCATAAAATAAAGTTTCTGGATATGCTTTCATATAAAGCATAGGCATTAAATACTCAAACATGGTACCGCTCCATGATACAAGGGTTTTAATCCCCTTTAAATTAACACCAACTCTTCCTAATTTAAACCAATGACTTAAAGGAACATCTCCTTTTGCAATAGATAAAAAACTTGCAATTCTAACTTCAGACGCTAATAAATCGTAACAATTTTCATCTAATACATCATTTTCACAATCATATCCAATAGAAAATAATCCTCTTTCATTCCTATATAAAAATTTAAAATCCATCCCACTAATCTTTGATGAAATTTTAACTATTAAAAATTTAATGTCATCTACAATATTTTTAACATTCTCTATTATCTTCGATATTTTCTCATCAATTACTTCACTTCTTACCGAGGAATTATTATAATTTTTCTTAAACTCTAAGAGATTTTGTTGAAGTGAACATAAATTTGATTTAATAAATAATTCTCCAAATTTATTAATCTTAAAACTACTCATTTCATTTATCTTACAAGTTATACTTAAAATTTCTCTAAGAAAACTATTTGATGACTCGTTTATTTTAATATGCCAATAAACATCCTCGTTCTCTTTTATTAATTCTAAAATATTTTCATTAGATTTATCAATTATTTTATTTAAAAATCCTATATAATCTGTGAATGATTCACATTTATATCCTAAATCGATTATTTCTTTATACGAATGATTTTTGTTAAAGTTATTTGACAAATAACACATTTCCTCAAATCCCTTAACTAAATCCCTATGTATAAGAGGTTTATTTAAAATATCTTCTAAAGATTTTTTACTTAAATAATAGCTTGCAAGTAAATTTCCACTATCTACTGTAGATACATATCTTTCCCCAATAGGAACACATTTTTCTATATCATACCAATTATACAAATGTCCCCTATAAACAGGTAATGCGTCTAAAGAATTAATAATGTTCTTAACTCTATCAACCATATCTACAATAGTTATAAATCCAAAGTCTCTCCCAATAATAAAAGAACTTATACTCATTCCAATATTAGTTGGAGAAGTCTTTTTTATAATACCAACAGCTGGATCCTCTTGATAATTATCACATACTAGATAATTAGTACTTTCATTTACAAAATCTTCAAAATAAGCAAATATACTCCTTGATATAGCTTTTAAAAATATATTATTTTCATTGCTTATCTTCTCTTCTTTAATCTTATATTCTTTTGATAAATAATAGGAAATAATAGGAATTGTTAAAAATGTTATAGAAGGAATAATCATTTCAAATACTTTAAGCTTAATACTAAGTCCGAGAACTATAATTCCAAATAAAACTACTACACTCATTTTTTTAAAATAATAGACAAGAGATACTTTCGAGGTTTTCTCGACTTCTTGAAATGTTTTCCACTCTAATAAATTTTTCTTAGTGAACAATAATCTAACTAACGATCTAATTATTGCGTCAATAAGCATAAATCCTTGATAAGGTATAAGAGAAAACATAACATATACTTGAGAAAGCTTATTTTTTAAATCACTTGCTCCTTCTAAAATACTTTCCTTATAAATAGGAATAGCACATAAAGATGTTAAATCTAATATACAAGGAAACAAAAATCCTAATAAAATTATTCCATAATATAAGTTTCTTCCTCTTAAATCTAAGAAAAATGGAAAGATCATACAAAGTAAATAACTAATAGGAACCAAACTTCTCCTTAAATTATCCAATATTTTATATTTGGACAGTTTATTAATTCCCCTTCCTTTTACAAGATAAGAAATTAACTGCCAATCCCCTCTAACCCATCTATGAAGTCTTGAAAAACTAGATAAAATATTAGATGGAAAATCCTCTTCTATTTCAATATCTGAACTAAGTAAAACCCTTGAAAAACATCCTTCTATTAAATCATGACTTAAAATGGTATTTTCAGGAATAACATCCCATAAAATCCTATCAAATACCTCAATATCAATAATTCCCTTTCCTGTAAAAATACTTTCAAAAAATAAATCTTGATATATATTAGCTGAAATTGAATTATAAGAAGATGTCGCAACATTACCTACAAAAAGTTTTGAATAAAGAGTATTTAAAGAACTTTTAAATGCTACCGTTACTTTTGGTTGAATTATCCCATATCCTCTTACAACCTTATTTCTCTTTTTAATATTTTTAATTACCGCTCTATTTAAAACATGATGTATGGACCCTATTAATTTCCATGCAGAATCTTTTTTAAGTTTGTTATCAGAATCAATTGTTATTATATACCTTATATCTTTAAGCAATGGATAATCATCAAAATTTTCAAAGAAACTACTTTCTCTACCTTTTAAAAATTTTATAAACTCCATTATTTTTCCACGTTTACGTTCCCAGCCCATATATGTTTTGTTACTATCACTATAAATCTTATTTCTAACAAACATATAAAATTTAGTTTCTTTTAACTTATACTTGTATCTTTCATTTAACTCATTTAAAGATTTTTTTGCATAATCATAAAGATTCTTATCATCAAACCCCTCATAAGATATTGCGTCTACATAATCAAATAAAATTCCAAAATATATGTTTTTATTTTTATTACATATATAGCTTAACTCTAAATTTTTAAATACTTTATCTATATCCTCCTTACTTGTTAAAAGGGAAGGAATTATTACCATAGTTTTAGCTCCATCTGGAATTTTTTTTGAATAATCCATTTTAGGAACAAATTTTCTTGGAATTTTCCTTAAAAATATATAGTTAATAAAATTAATTAAAACATCACTAACTATAATAAGTAATACAATACTCATTCCTACTGAAAAATAAATATTATCCACAATACTTAAGGTATATTTTAACAATAAAATTTCAGAAACTATAATTCCCACAAATAAGAATAGGAAATAAAGTAATTTTCCAAAACTTCTCTTAAAACTAATACTTTTATATATATTACTTCCTTCATCTATTAAATAATATCCAACATGTTTTGAATAATTAAAATTTCCAGAAATAGAAAGATTTACAATTTTACAAGCTTCCAAATATTCATTTAGATTATTTTCTTCACATATTTTTTGAAGAGTTAATCTATAAAAATTCCTACTATCGTAATCCATATTAGGATAAATTCCTACAGGATCTTTTAAAAATTCTTTATGTATGGAATTAATTTTCTCAAGCTCATACTTCCAATTCATAAGAGAAATATTCCTTAGGGACTGTATGTACATGCTTATTTTAATTCTCATAGAGTTTAAACTATTTTCATTACGTTCTTTTAAGGATAAAATATTTAAATTTTCATTTTTTAAAGTTTTCTCTACACACTCTAAAATATTTTTATCATCTACATTATTTTCCCTAAGTAAATCCACAAAATATTCAATTGAATAAAGAGAAGGGGAATTTCCCATAAATTTTCCTAATTTCTTTAAGGCAAGTTTTGTTTTATTTTCCCCTAATAACTTCATTATGCTGTTAAATAAACTTTTACCTTGAAGTTTTTCTAGTTCTATTTTTGCCGTTGAATCTACTATATCGTATATATTTTGAATTATCGAATACTTTAAGAAAAAAGGTGTACTAGAAATTTCTCTTAACTTTAATTTTAACTTCTCCTCATATTCGTTTAATTCCTCAAAAAATTCCCTTTCATTAAATATATTTTTTTGATGTTGTAAAAAATATAAACAAAATACATAAATTCTAGGTGAAAACTCATTGTTAAATTTTACACAATCAAAATATTTAACATTCATATAATCATCTTGTAAAAGATTTAACGCTTCATTTTCAATTAAAAACAAATTATCTATTATCCAGTTTGAGCTTTCTATAAGTTTGCAATCTGAAGATTTTACTTTTTGAATGCACTCTACATTTTTTAAAAATACATTATTTTGTTTTTTAAATTGATTTTTAAAAGGAATTTTCTTTATATATACCTCATCATGCATATTAACTAAATTGAGTAAGTCGTATTTTATCATGTCCTATCCCCTTATCTAGAGAAATTTATCTTAATTTAAAAATTTCTTGAAATATATTCTATTATTACCAATATTTTTTTTATTATTCATATTATTTTTAATATTATCTATTGATATTTTTATATAAATTTTATATAATGTATTTGTTATTAAATTAACATATTTTGTTAATTTAATAACAAAAATAAATTATTTTAAAAAAACATATTTCATAAATAATTTTCTAAACATTTAGTAAAATATTTAAAATATATCTCTTAATGAGAGTTATTTAAAATGGAGGTTGTTACCAATTATGAAATCTAAACAACAAGTTTCTGAAAAACAAATTTCAGGTGTTCAATTAGCTATTGACTCTCTTGTTTTAAAAGCTAGAAAAGCTGAAGAAAAATTATTACAATTAAATCAAGAACAAATAAATAAAATCGTTGAAGCTATGTGTATCGCTGGAGCTTCTAAAAACATAGAATTAGCTAAATTTGCTGTTGAAGAAACTGGACGTGGAGTTTTTGAAGATAAAGTTATTAAAAATTTATTTGCTACAGAATACATTCATCATGATATAAAACACGTAAAAACTGTTGGAATAATAAATGATGACCCTACAAAAGATTACTTTAATGTAGCTGAGCCTGTTGGAATAATAGCTGGAGTTACTCCTGTAACTAATCCAACTTCTACTGCTATGTTTAAAGCAATTATTTCTATAAAAACTAGAAATCCTATTATTTTTGCTTTCCACCCTTCTGCTCAAAAATGTAG
>JAGHEJ010000042.1 GCA_017889345.1 Clostridiales bacterium
AAAAATCCTGCTGCAATTCCTTCTGCAATAGAATAACTCAAAATCATCATGATAATTGTTACAAAGGCTGGTATTGCTGTCTCTATTTTTTCCCATTCAATACTACTTAAAGATGACGCCATCAAAATTCCAACTGTTATTAATGCTGGCGCAGTAACAGAAGGAGTAACAACTGATAACAATCCTGAGCAAAATAACATTAACGAAAAACACATTGCTGTGAATACAGAAGTAAGTCCAGTACGTCCACCAACTTCAACTCCTGATAATGATTCAACAAAAGTTGTTGTAGATGAAGTTCCCAAAATTGCACCAATTACAGTTGCTGTTGAATCTGCTAATAGAGCTTTATCTGCATTTAAAAGCTCACCTTTTTCTGTAACAAAACCTGCTCTAAATCCAACTGCCATTAAACTACCAGCTGTATCGAAAAAATCCATAAACAAAAATGAAAATATTACTATAATCATATCCTTTGTAAAAATTATAGGTAATGCTTCAAATAACGCTCCAAAGGTTGGCTTTAATGAAGGTATTGGAGCAAAAATTTGTGTTGGTATTTCCACAACTCCTAAAAATATTCCAATAATTGCCGTTGCAACCATTCCAATAAATATTGCTCCTGGAATCTTTCTTACTAATAAAACTAACGTTATGATTAATCCGAGAATTGCTATTAAAACACTAAAATTTGTAAAATCTCCTAATCCAACCAATGTTGAGTCATTGTTTACAATAATACCAGCGTTTTGAAGACCTAAAAATGCAATAAAAAATCCAATTCCTGTCCCAACTGCATGCTTTAATGATTTGGGAATGCTATTGATTATAAACTCCCTTAATCCTGTTAGAGATAAAATTATAAACAAAATTCCTGAAATAAAAATCCCAGCTAAAGCTTGTTGCCAACTATAACCCATAACTAAAACAACGGTATAAGCGAAGAAAGCATTTAATCCCATTCCTGGTGCAAGTGCTACTGGAAAATTTGCATAAAGTCCCATTAATAATGTTCCAACAATTGCTGCTAAGATTGTTGCTGTAAATACTGCCCCAGTATCCATACCAGCTGCACCTAAGACATTTGGATTAACAAAAATAATATAGGCCATTGAGAAAAAGGTTGTTAAACCAGCAAAAAACTCCTTCTTAACATTTGTACCTCTTTCCTCCAGCTTGAAAAACTTGTCCAAACAAATCACTCTCCTAATTTTTTTGTTAAATTGCATTTAAATAAAAAGACCCTCAGTAAAATACTGAAAGTCTCAAATTAACAAATATAATCGATCCTCAAAAACAAATTATATTTAATCATAACGATTATTACTCGTAGTCCACTCTTTTACGGTGAGTAGGTAGAAACTTCCGAACCATATTTCCGATATATACGAGATATTTTTTAATCTACAAATTAAATATAAAATCATTATCAAAAAAAGTCAATTAAATTAGAAAATTTTTTATAAAAATACCTATTTGGTATAATTTGGTGAATCTTTTATAAAACTTACATCGTGTGGATGACTCTCTTTTATTCCTGATGAAGTTTGAATTACAAAAGTTGATTTTTCGTAAAGCTCTCTAATAGTTTTAGTTCCAAGATACCCCATTCCAGATTTAATTCCACCAACTAATTGATACAATGTATCTGAAAGTTTTCCTTTGTATGCCGTAACCCCTTCAATTCCCTCTGGAACAAACTTCTTAGTTCCACTCTGGAAATATCTATCACTTGATCCACTATTCATTGCTCCAAGAGATCCCATTCCTCTGTAAACTTTATATGTTTTTTCTCCAAATACAACTCTCTCTCCAGGAGACTCATCACAACCTGCAAATATTGAACCAATCATAACAACAGATGCTCCACCAGCTAAAGCTTTTACAATATCCCCTGAATATTTAATTCCACCGTCTGCTATGATTGGAATTCCATATTTATTAGCTTCTTCAGCACAATCCATGATAGCCGTAAGTTGTGGAACTCCAACTCCGGCAACAATTCTCGTTGTACAAATTGATCCTGGACCAATTCCAACTTTAACACAATCTGCTCCAGATTCTACCAAATCCCTAACTGCTTCAGCCGTTGCAACATTACCAGCAATAACTTGAAGAGTTGGATATTTAGCTTTAATATTTCTTACTCCATCAAGAACTCCTTTTGAATGTCCATGTGCCGTATCTAAAACTATAACATCCACTTCTTCTTTAACAAGAGAATCAACTCTCTCCATCATATCAGCTGTAACACCAACGGAAGCCCCACATAATAATCTTCCTTTATAATCTAAAGAACATATTCCATCATTTTCTACTGTGAATTCTTTTATCGTTTTAACTTCTTCACTCTGCTCTTTAATTGACATATTTTTATGTATAATTCCAATTCCACCTTCTTTAGCCATAGCAATTGCCATTTTACTTTCTGTAACTGTATCCATACTCGCACTAATTAGAGGAATATTAAGAATTATATTTTTAGTAAGATTTGTTTTTAAGGTAACTTGATTGGGAAGTATTTCTGATTTGTTTGGTACTAATAAAACATCATCAAATGTATAAGCTTGTTTAATAATTTTCGCCATATTAAATAAATCCTTTCCATATAAATATTTCAATCATTATACAATAATTTTTATATAATACCAACAGCCTTTTTGGCTAATTTATCAGCCATGTCATTATATTTATCTCCCGAATGTGCTTTAACCTTTTTAAAAATTACATTGACTTTGCCTTTTATCTCATCATAAAATTTCTTATAATTTTGAGTTCCAATCTTATTTGTTTTCCAATCTCCAGTGCACCACTTCTCAATTCCCTCGTAATCAAAATAAATCACAATTGTTTTCTTTCCTAATTCCAAACAATAATTCATAGCCTTCATTGATCCCATAATTTCTCCAGCAACATTTCTCATCTCAGAAAGATTTTCATCAAAATATTTTTCTGAAAAATATTTCTCTCCCTCATCTGAAATAATTACCATTCCATATGAAAACTCTTTTGTATTAATATTATAACTTCCATCAACATAAGCAATAAGCTCAGCCTCATCAACAGAAATTTTTTGTTCTTCTCCTTCTCCCACACCTAAAAATTTTTGAGCCTCATCAAAATTTTTAAAACTTTTATAGACTGCTCCCGAAAAACCATTTATTTGTTTTTTACATTCATCCCAATTTTCAAAAATTCCAATTTTAAAACCTTTTTTCACTGCGTAAAATTTTTTACCCATAAAATTTTCTCCTCTCTGCAAAAAAAGCTCAAGAACAAAATTGTTCTCAAGCTTTCAATTTTTAAATTATTCTATAACTTTTATACTCAATTCAATTCTCTTATTCTCTTTATTAATTTCAACAATCTTAGCCTTAACTTTTTGACCAATCTCTAAGAAATCTCTCATATCATTAACCCTCTTATGACTTATTTGTGATATATGAACTAAAGCATCAACGCTTGGCTCTAACTCAACAAAAGCTCCAAATTCTGCAAAACGTACAACTTTTCCAAGAACAACAGCTCCAACAGGATATTTATCTTCAACATTTGACCAAGGATCATGTTGTAAAACTTTCATACTTAGAGATAATTTTTGATTCTCAACATCAATACCAATTATCTTAGCTTTAATTTTATCTCCAATGTTTATTACATCACTAACTTTGTCAATTCTTCCCCATGATATTTCTGATATATGTAATAAACCATCAACACCATTTACATCAACGAAAGCTCCAAATGTATTTATTCTCTTAACTTCTCCCTCGATTACATCTCCTAAAACTAAGCTTTTCCAAACTTCAGCTTCTCTTAATTTCTTTTCCTCTTCAAGAACAGCTCTTCTTGAACCTATAATCTTAAATTGATTTTTCTCTTCCTTCATTTCTAGGATTTTAACTTCTAGTTCTCTTCCTACAAATTCATTTAAATTTTCTATATGTACAAAATCAAGATGAGACGCTGGTATAAATAATTTAATTCCTCTAAATTCAGCAATAACTCCACCTTTTACATCTTCTTTAACAACAACTGTAACTCTCTCACCTTTATTAAATTTTTCTTCCAATAAAGCTAAAGATTTTTCCCTAACAATTTCTAATCTAGATAGTACAATTTTTCCCTCTGAATTACTTAAAGAAATAATTTTACCTTCTACTTCATCTCCAACTTTAAATGTTTCGCTAAAGTTAGCTCTTTCATCTCCAGTAATTTCTGTAACAGGTAGTACACCTTCTACTTCATCTCCTATGTTTAAAACAACTTCCCTGTCATTAACAGATACAATCTTCCCTGATAATAATTTCCCTATTTTCATATCATTCTTAGTTCTATTTTCTATCATTAAAATTACCTCCTTCATAATCCAATCTGGCGTCGAAGCACCAGATGTTATTCCTACTTCATAATCATTATCTATTATGTCTTGTAAAATATCTTTGCTTAGATCTGAAGCCCTTTCAATTATTATAGATTTTTCACAATACTTTTTAGAAACCTCGTACAATTTATTAGAGTTAGAACTTAACTTGTCTCCTACAATAATCATATAATCAACATTCTTTGCTAATTCTGCCGCATCACGTTGTCTAAGATATGTAGCATCACAGATTGTGTTTAAATAAACAACTTCTTTATATTTTTCATTTACTAGCTTAACTGCTTTTTCAAAATTTTCTAATTTCTCAGTTGTCTGAGATAAAACACAAACTTTATCTGACGTTATCTCTCCTTCTAACTTGTCCTCAAAGAAAAATTTTGCATTATAATCGCAATAACTATTAGCACCTATTATCTCCGGATGATTTCTATTTCCAACTATTACAATGTCATAACCATTTTCATAGTAATCTTTCACTCTTTTATGTATCAATTTAACTTTACCACAAGTAGCATCAACATATTTTATAGAATTATTTTTTAAAACTTCTTCCATATCACGTGGTATTCCATGCGCTCTAACTACCAAAATGTCTCTATCAAAATCTTCACTATAAATATCTTCTTTTCGAACTATGTCAACATTTTTTCTCGAAAAATAATTTATAACCGTTTTGTTATGAATTATTTCTCCAATAGTTCCAACATTTTTATCAGGTTGAGTATTAACAACCTTATCTAATTCATTAACCGCTCTTAAAACCCCATGACAAAATCCATTATTTTCTGCGACTCTTACTTTTTTAAATTTAATTTTAGGAATCATATATTCAACAATTACTTTTGACAATTCATCTATTGATTCCTCAAAATTAAGATTAGAAGTATCGATAATTTTTGCATCACTTGCTTGCTTTAAAGGACTTTCACTTCTATTATAATCCATATTGTCCCTTTTTTCAATTTCATTTAGCACTTTATTGTAGTCAACTTTTAATCCATTTTTCACTAAATCGTTATATCTTCTTTTAGCTCTAACATCTGCATTTGCTGTTATGAAAAACTTTATATCTGCATCTTTTAAAACTTCTGTTCCAATATCTCTTCCATCCATTATTACGCTTTTTTCGAAAATATTTTTTCTTAATATTTCATTGATAATTTTCCTAATTCTGGATCTTTTCGCAATCATTGAAACATTCGAATCAATAACTTGATCTCTAAGTTCCAAATTTAAAATTTTTCCATTAAAAACTAAATAATCACTATGTATCTCTAATTGAGCATTCTTTAAATTTTCTATTAATATATCTTCATCATTCTCAAAATCAATTTTTTCATTTAACGCTATGTACGTTGCCAATCGATAAAGCAATCCTGTATTTATATATTTAAAATTAAACCTTTCAGCTATACAGTTAGCAATAGAACTTTTTCCAGAACTAGCAGGTCCATCAATTGCTATCGATATTTTCATAAAATTATCATCCCTCTCCTAAATATTGCTACCAGCTAAAAATCCTGTAAATATTGCTATTTGTACGTTATATCCACCTGTAAAAGCATCTACATCCATAACTTCTCCTGCAAAAGAAAGATTATTTATAATTCTTGATTTCATTGTACTAGGATTTATTTCGTCAACATTAACTCCACCACTTGTAACTATAGCTTCACTAATAGGACGTAACCCTTTAACACTAACAATTAAATTCTTAAAACATTCAACCAATCTTCTTCTCTCTTCTTTAGTTATAGAATTAACTTTTTTCTCAGGATTAATTTTAGCAAGTTCAATTATTACAGGTATAAATTTTTGTGGTAATAAATCATCCAAAGAATTTTTCAAATCTTTGTTCTTATACTTTTGAAAATCTCTTTGAAGTCTTAAATCAAAAGTTTTTTCATCTAATGCTGGTTTAAAATCAATTCTTATCGAATAATCATTACCTTCAAATATATATCTGCTAATTTTTAATACTATCGGTCCAGATATTCCAAAATGAGTAAATATAAAATCTCCTTGGAATGAAATTACTTTCTTGTCGCCTTTATATAAAGCCATCGATGCATTTTTAATACTAAGTCCTTGAAGTGATATGGGCCATTTATCTTTTAGTTCTACTGGAACAAGTGATGGTTTCAATTTTACGATACTATGACCAATTCTTTTAAATTCATCAAAAAGTTTTCCATCAGATCCAGTTAAAGGATATGAAGCTCCCCCCGTCGCAAAAATAAAATGGTCTCCATAAACCTTTTTCCCATTAGCAAGAGTTAGAGATTTTATTGTGTTATCTTCAACATTAAGTTTTACGACCTTAGATTCTATTTGAATCTTAACTTTATTTTTATGTAAATGTTTTTCAAAACTTTTAATTATGTCTACTGATTTATCCGATACTGGGAAAACCCTATCCCCTTGCTCAACTTTAAGTTTTGTTCCACCATCTTCTATAAATTTCTTTGTATCCTCATTTGTAAATGTGTATAAAGCACTGTATAAAAACTCTTTATTCGTAAGAACATTATCAAAAAAATTCTCTATTGATTTATCATTCGTAACATTACATCTTCCCTTACCAGTTATGTACAACTTCTTAGCAATTCTATTATTTCCTTCTATTAAAGTAACATTATGACCACTTTTAGATGCCGATATAGCGGCCATCATTCCAGCTGGTCCTGAACCTACAACTACAACATTTTTCATAAGTTTTTGTCTACCTCACTTTATTAATTAACACAAGAGATGGTGGAAAATTTTTATTTATAAAATTTAAATAAGCAACATTAAAATTCTTATTATCAAGTCCTCTACAAAAATCTAAAACTGCTAAACTCTCTTCTTTTCCTTGATCATGTCCCACGTATAAAATGATAGATATAAAACCACCAATATTTAACATATTGCTAGCTTTTGTAAGGCTCGTTATAGTAGACGTTTTTAAGGTCGTTATTGTTTTATTTCCTTGAGGTAAATATCCTAAATTATACATACCACAATCAAAAAATTGTAAATGTTTATCAACATTCTCATGAGAATCAAAAATCAACTTAACATTTTCAATATTTCTCTTCTCAAAATCTTCAATACATTCTTTCTGTATATCAAACGCATATACGCTTTTGAAATTTTCACTAAGGAATAAAGTATCGTTTCCTCTCCCCAAAGTAAAGTCAACAGAAATATTTTTATTCTCAACATTTTCAATTAAAATTTGTTTAGCAAGATCCGTTGCTTTATAAAAATTTATCATACATTTACTTCCATTTCTAAATTAATCTAATTATAGATTATGGATAATAATTATTCAAGAAAAATAAATTTTTGTATTTTCATTAAATTATCTTCCTTATATGCTATAATAAACAATAATTATTATTATCTTTTGAAGGAGTAATTTATTTTAATGAATAAATTGATATTTGGAATTTCTGGCCTTCCTTTAGGAAATGGCTCAGAAAAATTTACATACGTTACTGGAATTGAATACTTACACTCTTTAGGTCTTGAAGCAATGGAGCTTCCTTTTGTTCGCTCCGTAAATATAACTCCAAAAAATCGTGATGCTGTAGCTTCCACTCGTGAAAAATTTAATTTTCATCTCACTGCTCATGGATCTTATTTTGTAAACATGAATGCAAAAGAGCCTGAGAAAAAAGAGAAATCTATCGAACGACTTGTAAAAGGAATTGACGCTCTAGCTTCTGTTGGAGGAACAGATATAATTTTTCATCCAGGATTTTATTTAGATTCAACAAAAGAAGAAGCATTCGAGTCAATTAATGAAGAGCTTGGAAAACTTCCAGTTCTTGAAAATAATTTTTACCGATTAGAAACAACGGGAAAGGAAACACAATTTGGAAATTTAAAAGAGCTGTGTCAGCTTGTTAAAAATCATAAACACGTTAAACTTTGTGTTGACTTCTCACACATTCATGCAAGATACGTTGGAATTTTAAAAGAGTACGATGACTTTGCAAAGATATTTGATTACATAGGAGAACACTTAGGTGAAGAAGCTCTAAAAGATATGCATGTACATTTATCTGGCATTGAGTATACAGCAAAAGGTGAGCGTAATCATCTTCCATTTGAAGAAAGCGATTTTAAAATTGAGGATTGTATGAAAGCATTTGTAAACTACAACGTTAAAGGTTGTATAATTTGTGAAAGCCCAATTCTCGAAAGAGATGCTCTTCTAATGAAAAACATTTACGAAAGTTTATAAAACAAAAAGGAGTAATAAGTTACTCCTTTTTTCTATATATAAATTTATTTAGGTTCAACAATAAATTTAATTGCTGTTCTTTCTTCTCCATCAATTGAAATTTCAGAAAATGCTGGTATAACAACCAAATCAATTCCATTTGGAGCTACAAAACCTCTTGTTATAACAATAGCTTTTATAGCTTGGTTAACCGCACCAGCCCCAACTGCTTGCACCTCTGCTACTGCTTTATCTCTTAACACTGCTGCTAAAGCTCCTGCAACTGCTTTAGGTTGAGATTGCGCTGATACTTTTAAAATTTCCATAAGTGTACCTCCCAAAATTATCTTCAATTTTCTTAAAATATTTTCCCCTTATTGATTTCTATAATTTCCTATTTTTTCCTTTAATTTAATTTCTACAAATTATGCGTTCAAGTAACACTAATTAACATATACTGGAAATTTTATAAACTATTAATAGAATTTATCTAACATATACCCTTTTATTGTTTGTCAAAAAATGACGGATGATTTTATTTTATCGTACATTCAATTAGATTTTTAATTTATTAACCATCCAATTCAATGTCGTCATTTAACATCTTCAAAGTCTTTTCTGCAGCATTTTGTTCTGCTTCTTTCTTAGAATTCCCTTTCCCAAATCCATATTCTTTATCTCCAATAATAACTTGAACATAAAAAACTTTTTTGTGAGAAGGTCCTTCATCTTTAATAAGATTATATTTTATTTTATCATTACTCTTTGACTGAATAAATTCTTGAAGCCTCGTCTTATGATCTAAGAAATTTATTATTTGTCCTGTCTTAATAACATCTTTAAAATACTTCAATATAAATTCCGATGCACATTTATATCCTTTATCTAAATATATAGCAGCAATAATCGCCTCAACAGTATCTGCTATAGTAGAAATTCTTGTTCTACCACCACTTAAACTTTCTCCTTTGCTTAGCAATATGTACTTTCCTAAATCCCATTGCTTTCCTACTTTATATAAAGAAGACTCACAAACTATTGTTGCTCTCTTTCGTGTAAGATCTCCCTCATTATTATCTTTGCAATGTTCATACAAATATTCCGTTATACATAATTGCAAAACAGAATCACCAAGAAACTCTAAACGTTCATTATACTCACTCAATTTATACTCATTTGCATAAGAACTATGAGTCAATGCCAATTCCAAAATTTTTGGATTATCAAATTTAATTCCTATTTTCTCCTGAAACTTAACAATAAATTCTTCATTCATATTTTTATCCTCTCAAAATCAAAAGTCGCCTTTAATTTCACGCTCTGTGATTTCAAGACGACTACATATTAACTTCAATTAATTTTCTACCTGAGAATTAATAAAATCTACAACATCTCCAACAGTTTTAAGCTTTACCGCTTCCTCATCAGATATACTTATACCATATTCTTCTTCAAGGTTCATAATTAACTCTATTAAATCTATAGAATCAGCACCTAAATCATCAATAATTGATGATTCTAACTTTATTTCTTCTTCATCAACATTTAACTTTTCAGCTATGATTGATTTAACTTTTTCAAACATCAAAAATCACCTCCTAATTACCTCATAAACATAATAAATTATAAAAGTTTCGTAGTCAATACATTATTTTACAAATAAATTTTTTTGTAAATCTTGAATGAAATTTTTTGAATGAAGTTTATAAGCCATATCAATAGAATTTTTGATAGCAAATTCATTTGAATTCCCATGAGATTTTATACAAATCTTTTTGACTCCTAAAAATATTGCTCCACCAAATTTTTTATAATCATATTTATCTTTAATCTTTGAGAAAAGTTTTAAAATTAATTTCCCACCAAATTTATAAAAATTTGACTTAGAAATATCTCCTTTTAATCTTGAGATAACATGCTTGCTTGTTCCTTCAATAGTTTTAAGGGTTATATTTCCAATAAATCCATCACAAACAACCACATCAACTTTTTCATCCATTATGTTTCTCACTTCAATATTTCCATCAAAATTAATTTCATTACAATTTGAAAGTTCAACATACGCTTTCTTAACAATGGAATTCCCTTTATTTTCTTCAGTTCCAATATTAAGAAGTTTTACAACTGGCTCTTCCTTATCAAATAATGTTTTATAATAAACACTACCAAGCTTTGCAAACTGAAGATAATCATCAACCTTACAATCAACATTAGCACCAGCATCTAACAATATAAAATTTCCTTCACTTCCATTTAATATTGGTGAAAGTGCCGGTCTATTAACTCCATCAATTCTTCCAACTATAAACAAACATCCCGCCAAAAAAGCTCCACTATTTCCTGTAGAAATTATTGCGTCATAGTTTTTAATTACAAGTTCATTAAGTGCAACGACTAAACTCGAATTTTTCTTCGTCCTTATTGCCTTAACAGGTTCATCAGTTCCAAAAATGATATCATTCGCATGAACGATTTCAATTCTCTGAGCATAAAAAGAATATTTCTCCAATTCTCTTTTAATTTCATTTTGTTCTCCAACTAAAATCAATTTCAAATCTCTTTTATCTTTTAATGCCAATACAGCACCTTTCACTAAATCCTGTGAAGAATTTTCTCCTCCCATACAATCAAGTACTATATTTACCATTTTTAATACCCCTAAAAACAAACTACCTAAACTAGAAAAACTAATTTAGGTAGTTTTATTAATTTTCAACTGATATAACTTGTTTTCCATTATAGAAACCACAATTTTTACATGCTCTATGTGGTAGTTTAATCTCATGGCATTGTGGACACCCAACCATGCTTGGTGCTCCTAGCTTAAAAGTTTGAGCCCTTCTTCTATCTCTTCTTCCTTTAGAAAATTTACGCGCTGGATTTCCCATTACTACACCTCCTTCGTCTCAAAAAAGATGTCCTTAAGCTTAGAAAAAGCATTTTCCTCTCCATCTTTTTTACAATTACATACATTATCATTCAAATTTATGCCACAAACGTGACATAAACCTAAACAATCAACTTTACATAATTTTTTCTGAGGTATATTAACAATTATGTAGTTCTTTATATAATTCGTAAAATCCAAATTCTCATCAGAATCCAGAATAATATCCTCATCCAAATTATTCAACAGAATCTCATCATCACATTTCAAATTCAAATCATAAGGAAATTTACACAAACATCTAGAACAAATAAATTCAAATTTCGCCAATACATCAAGATCAAGTCGTATTAAATCATTTGAAACCAAAATATTTCCTGAAACCTTAATATCATCTATAAGTTTTAAATCCTGACTGTTTATATCTTCACACTCATCAGCACTAATAACAAATTCTTTATTTAAAAACTCTATAACTTTATTACTTTTTTTGAAGTATTCTTTCAAATTTATCTGCATTAGATCTTATTAAACCTCACTATATATGATTTGAAATAATTTAACATATAAATTATATAATTCTATAACATAAATTGTCAATATTTAAAATTATTTTAAAAGTGCTTGAGTATCTCTTGCTATTACTAACTCTTCATTAGTTGGAATTAAATAAACTTTAACTTTTGAGTCGTCAGCAGAAATTTCTGTAATCTTTCCTCTAACATTGTTTTTATTCTCATCAATTTTAATTCCAAGATTCTCCATTCCAGCACATGCACCAGCTCTTGTTAATGATGAGTTTTCACCAATTCCTGCAGTAAATACGATAGCGTCAACTCCATTCATAACTGCCATGTATGCTCCGATATAAGATTTAATTCTGTAATAATACATATCAAGAGTCAATGTCGCTCTCTTATCTCCTTTTTCTTCAAGCTCTTCTATATCTCTTGAGTCGCTACTTTTTCCTGAAACTCCTAAGAATCCAGATTTTTTATTCATCATTTCGTTAACTTCATTTGCAGACATTCCTAGTTCACTTATTAAATAAGTTACAACAGCTGGATCAATATCCCCACATCTTGTTCCCATCATTAGACCTTGAAGTGGTGTGAATCCCATTGATGTATCAACAGATTTTCCTCTATCAATAGCACTTACACTTGCTCCGTTTCCTAAGTGGCAAGTTATAATTTTTAGATCTTCAATCTTTTTACCCATTTGCTTTGCACACTCATTTGCTACATAGAAGTGGCTTGTTCCATGGAATCCATATTTTCTTATAGCATGCTTCTCATACATTTCGTATGGTAATCCGTACATATAAGCTTTCTCTGGCATTGTTTGATGGAACGCTGTATCAAACACAACAACCATTGGAGTATCCCCCATTAGTTCTTGACAAGCTTTAATTCCAATAATATTTGCTGGGTTGTGTAGAGGAGCAAGTTTTGAACACTCTTCTATATTTTTTATAACTTCATCTGTAACAATTACTGAATTTGAATATTTCTCTCCACCATGAACAACTCTATGACCTATTGCATTAATCTCTTTTAGATCTTTGATAATTCCAAATTTTTCATTGCATAAAGTTTCTAACACTAAAGATATTGCCTCTTTGTGATCTTTTAAATCCTTCTCTACTTTATACTTTTCACTTGAACCTTCCATCTTTTGTTCAAGATTTGATCCTTCCATACCAATTCTTTCAACTAATCCTTTAGCTATTGCAATCTCAGTATTCATATCAATTAATTGGTATTTTAAAGAAGAACTTCCACAATTTATAACTAGAATTTTCATGTTAAACTATCTCCTTATACATTTTTTATTTTTGACATCTTATCTTATTATTGTTTGCTTTTTTGTGCTTGAACGCTTGTAACAGCAACCATATTTGTAATATCGCTTACGCTACATCCCCTTGATAAATCGTTAAGAGGTTTTGCGAAACCTTGACAAATAGGTCCAATCGCCTCTGCATTAGCTAGTCTTTGAACTAACTTATAACCTATGTTTCCTGCTTGCAAATCAGGGAAAATTAAAACATTTGCTCTTCCTTGTAATTTGCTATTTGGAGCTTTTGATTTACATACATTTGGAACAATAGCTGTGTCTAGCTGAAGCTCTCCTTCAATTAATAAAT
The DNA here is from genome assembly GCA_017889345.1 of Clostridiales bacterium. Taxonomy (GTDB): domain Bacteria; phylum Bacillota; class Clostridia; order Clostridiales; family Clostridiaceae; genus Dwaynesavagella. Next base: position 13,634 of record JAGHEJ010000042.1, read on the forward strand.
CTGGTCTTAACTCATTTGCAATTCTTGATGCTTCTACAACTTTATCAACTAATTCGTGTTTAGCACTTCCCATTGATGAAAAAGATAACAACGCAACTCTTGGCTCAGCACCAGTTAAAGATGAAGCATTATCAGCAGTTGATATAGCAATACATGCAAGCTCTTCAGCATTTGGATTTGGATTTACTGCAGAGTCAGCGAAGAACATTATTCCATTATCTCCATACTCCCTATTTGGAACATCCATAATAAAAAAGCTAGAAACAATTTTTCTTCCAGGAGAAGTCTTAATTATTTGCATTCCTGGTCTTAAAAGATCTGCTGTTGTATGAACTGCACCTGAAACAAGTCCATCAGCATCACCGCATTTTAGCATCATTGTACCAAAATACATTTGATCCTTTATAATTTCTCTAGCTTTTTCTAATGTCATTCCTTTATTTTTTCTAAGTTCGAAAAATAAATTCACATATTCTTCGTATTTTTCAGATTTTTCTGGATCAACAATTTTTGCATCATCTATGTTAACGCACATTTCTTTCGCTTTATTTCTTATTTCTTCTTCATTTCCTACCAATATAATGTCAGCCATTTTATCTTTGAGAATAATTTCAGTAGCTCTTATTGTTCTTTCTTCATTTCCTTCAGGCAAAACTATTCTTTGAACGTCTGATTTTGCCATTTCCCATATTTTATCTAATAATCTCATAATTAACTCCCTTCAATAATTGCAAACAATACACTTCATGTTAATTATAAACCAGTTAACTAATGTGTTCAACGTTTGTTACCAATATAACCTCAAATTTGAGTTTTGTATTTAAATACAAAAATGTATTATACTTTGTATTATTGTTAAGAAACATTTTTTTATTTACTTCATTTTAAAAAAGGAGATAATTTTTAAATGAAAACTGTCGCTATAATTTCTGAATATAATCCATTTCATTTTGGACATCTTCATCAAATAAATGAAATTAAAAAAATATTTAAAGGCGAACCTCTAACTATAATTTCGATAATGAGTGGAAATTTTATTCAAAGGGGAGAACCCAGCATTCTCAACAAGTTTAAACGTTGTAAAGCTATAATTAAAAATGGAATAAATCTTTGTCTTGAAATTCCAATTCACATTTCTCTCTCATCTGCTGAAGGATTCTCTTTTGGAGCAATTAAAATTTTGGACTCGCTAAATGTTGTTGATTATGTTTGTTTTGGATGTGAATCTCCTGACAAAACCAAATTAAATTTAATAACAGATTTTCTAATTTCTTCCAATAAAAACACTCTCAAAAAATATTTAGATCTTGGATTTTCATTTCCAAAAGCTCGTGAATTAATGATTGAAGAACAATTTCATGATAATAATTTAACAAGTTTTATAAAATCACCAAACAATATTTTAGCTATTGAGTATTTAAAGGCTATAAAAATTTTAAATAGCAAAATGAAAATACTTCCAATACAAAGAGTTGGTGGAAATTATAACGATAAAAATTTAGATGAAAAATTTTCATCGGCAACCTCCATAAGAAACGAAATTTTAAATTCTAATAATGATATTTCAATTTTAAAAAACCATGTTCCAAATTCTACATATAAAATCTTAGAACAAGGATTTCAAAACAAAGAACTTGTGCATAAAGAACAAATGTTTCCTTATAT
>JAGHEJ010000043.1 GCA_017889345.1 Clostridiales bacterium
AGATGTACAAATTTAGAAGTATGGTGCATAATGCAGAAGAATTGTTAAAAGATTTAATGGATCAAAATGAGCAAAGTGGTCCTGTATTTAAAATAAAAGACGATCCAAGAATTACAAAAATAGGAAAAATTATAAGAAAGACTAGTATAGATGAACTTCCACAATTATTTAATGTACTTAAGGGAGATATGAGCTTGGTTGGACCGAGACCTCCAATTCCTCATGAAGTTGAGCAGTATGATTCATATCAAATGCAAAGATTAGCTGTTAAGCCAGGGCTTACTTGTATTTGGCAGGTTAGTGGTAGAAATAATATTGGATTTGATGAATGGGTTGAGATGGATATTGAATATATACAAAATAGAAGTTTATGGCTAGATATAAAATTAATATTTAAAACGGTTGGTGTGTTATTTGGAGATGATAATGCATCATAGAATTAAAATAGTAGTTAAAGGAGCATTTTATGAATAACAAACCAATTCGAGTTGCTCACGTTATGGGTAAAATGGTATCTGGTGGAGTTGAATCTGTTGTAATGAATTATTACAAAAATATTGATAAAGATAAAGTTCAGTTTGATTTTATTATCGATGAAGATTCAACACATATACCTTATGAAGAAATTGAAAGTATGGGAGGAAGGCTTTTTTTAGTTCCTCCTTATCAAAATATACATTCATATATAAAAACATTAAAAAATATATTTAAATCTGAAAAATATAAAATTGTACATTCTCATTTAAATGCTTTGAGTGTATTTCCATTATATGCAGCTAAAAAGTCAGATGTAGGTATTAGAATAGCACATTCACATTCTACAAGCAATAATAAAGAATGGAAAAAGAATATTATGAAAAATATTTTAAGGCCATTTTCGAAAGTTAATGCAACACATTATTTTTGTTGTAGTGAGTTAGCAGGACGTTGGCTGTTTGGGAATAAAGTATATGATAATAATGAAGTTAAGTTAATTAATAATGCTATTAATGTTGATAAATTTATCTATGACGAACATATACGAAATATGATAAGAAGTGAATTAAATATTGAAGATAAGTTTGTTATTGGACATGTTGGTAGATTTGTTGAGCAAAAGAATCATACAGGATTAATTGATATATTTAATGAAATTTATAAAATAGACCAAAGTACAGTATTAGTTCTTGTAGGTGATGGTCAATTATTAGAAGATATAAGAGATAAGGTTAACAGTTTAAATTTAATTGATGTTGTGAAATTTTTAGGAGTAAGAAGTGATATTGATAAAATTTTACAAGGCATAGATGTATTTTTATTACCTAGTTTATATGAGGGACTACCTGTTGTTGGCGTAGAAGCACAAGCTGCAGGTAATTTATGTATTTTATCAAGTGACATGACAAAAGAAACAAAAATTCTTGAAACAACTAAGTTTTTTGATTTATCTAAAGGAGCTAAAGAATGGGCTAGATTTATTTTAGATGAATACAAAAATTTTAAACGTAAAGATACAAAACAAGAAATTATAAATTCTAATTTTGAAATTAAAAGTGAGGCTAAAAAATTGCAAAATGAATATCTTGAATTATACAGGAAGGTGAGTTTGTGAAGAAAAAAATAATTTTTCCTATTAATTCTAAAATTTACTCTGGTTTAGAGAGTGTAGCTATAACTATTATAGAAAATTTGAAATATAAATTTGATTTTGTATATGTTACACAAGATGGACCTATAGTAGACGTATTAAAGGAAAGAAATATAGATTACTACATAATAAAAAAGATGTCTGTTAGTGAAATAAGAAAATGTGTAAAAGAATTACAGCCAGATATAATTCATGCTCATGATTATACTGCAAGTTGTATATGTTCATTAGCTAAAATAAAATTACCTATAATATCTCACTTACATAATAATTCACCATGGATTAAGACACTGCATCCGTATTCTTTTTTATACTTATATTCATCTAAGAGTTTTAAAAGAATTTTAACTGTGTCTGATTCGATTGAAAAAGAATACATATTTTCTAAATTTATAAAACAAAAAATACATAATGTATCAAATCCTGTATCAAGACAACAAATACTTGAAAAAGTAAAGGAGAATGATATTAAACAATACGATGTATGCTTTGTAGGTAGATTAACAGAACAAAAAAATCCCCTAAAGTTTATTAATGTAATTAATGATGTAAAAAAAGTTACTCCGAATATTAATGCAATAATGATAGGTGATGGAGAGTTAAGAGCGAAATGTGAAGAATTAATAGATAAATTGGGTCTAGAAAATAATATAGAATTATTAGGATTTAAAAAAAATCCATACAAATATATGAATCAATCTAAAATATTTTGTTTGACTTCTGATTGGGAAGGTTATGGATTAGTTGCATTTGAAGCTTTAACTTTAGGGCTTCCTTGTGTAGTTTCACCAGTAGGGGGATTAGTAGATATTGTAGATGAAGATTGTGGTTTTTTAATTGACAAAGAAAAATTTAGTGATTCGATAATAAAACTTCTAAATAGTGAAAGTATGTATAATAAACAAAGTAAAAATGCTATAAAAAAATCTATACAGCTAGAAAATATAAATTATTATTGTAGAAAAATAGAGAAAATATATAATTTACAGAGAGTATTGTGATATGAAGAAATATGAAGCTACTTTAATAGAAAGAAACATAAATTATTTTGATGCACTTATAATTTTTTTAATTATTTTATTTAAATATTTACTAAACTTTAGAGTACCAATGTTATTTTTGTACCTGTATATAATAATAATTTGTGTATTAACGATAGTAAATATATATTATAAAAAATTTACTATAAGTGAGTTTAAGAAAATAGCAATGTTCTTAATTATATCTATGTATTTTGTAGTTCTTTATAAAGATGTAAATTTTTTAATGTCATTTTTATTAGCTACTATATGCATAAGACGTGATAATAAAGGATTTATAAAAGCATTTTTTATTTCATCGGCTATATTGTATTTATTTACAATTATTTTGAGTAAAATAGGAGTTGTTCCTTCAAATAATATGACAAGGATAGTAGACGGAGTTGTATTTAAAAGAGAAAGTTTAGGTTTTACTCATCCTAATGAAGTATTTTTATATTTCCTACCAATTGTATTATGTGGTTATTATTTATTTGGACATAAATTAGGATATTATATTGTTTTAATTTTAGTATCTACAATGCTATATAAATTAAGTTATAGTAGAACTGGATATATTATTATACTTTTAGTAGTATTTTTAAACTTAATAAAGAATTCAATGAAATTAAAAATAATAATGCCTTATATTATGTTGATTTTAACTGCTATTTCTATTTTTATAGCTGTATTATATGGACAGAATCTACAAAATAGTGTATCTGAACTTTTAAGTGGAAGGCCATACTTATGGAATTATTATATAGTGAATGGCTATATGTTTTCAATATTAGGCAAAGGCATAAATTCACAATATATAATGGATAATTTTTATTTATTTTTATTTATTGAGTTAGGATTAATAGGATATCTTATATATTTTATTATTTATTATAAGTCTTTAAAAATTTTAAAATATGATTCTAAATTGTTAATCGTTATCTTATTATTTTATATATATGGGTTAACTGAAACTAATGTAATAATTGGAAGTATTCAATTTGCTTTTGCAATACAGATTAAAAGTATTATTATTAATAATAAAAAGTTAAATAAGGATGTTATAAAAAATGAAAGAAAAATTAGTGTCAATAATAATTCCGGTTTATAATTCAGAAAAATATTTAGAAATATGTATAAATTCTATTTTAAAGCAAACATATAAAAACCTAGAAGTTATTTTAATAAATGATGGATCTGTTGATAATTCAGAAAAAATCTGTGATGATTTATCAAGTAAAGATAAAAGAATAAAAGTTATACATAAGAAAAATGAGGGAGTTTCAGTAGCTAGAAATATAGGATTAGAGTTGTCTACAGGAGATTATATATTTTTTATAGACTCAGATGATTATTTAGATAAAACTGTAATAAGTGATATGATTAGGTATTGTGATAACTATGATGTTGTAAAATGTAGTTATAAATTTGTAGGTCATGATAAAAAGGTAAGTAATATAATCTCAAGAGATAAAGTATATAATGCTGAAGATTTTATTAAAGAAATACTATCTACTGATATAGGTGGACATAGTTGGGGTTATTTATTGAAAAAATCAATAGTAGAAGATATATATTTTGATGAAAATACATCTTGTATGGAAGATACAATATTTATAATAAAATGTATTTTAAGATGTAGTACTATAAAATGCATTAACTCTTCTTATTATAATTATATGTATAATGAAAATGGAATTACATGCTCTTCAATAAGAATATTTAAAAATATAAATGATTATATGTATTCGGTGAATAAAATAGAAACAATTATAGCGGATAGTAGAATAAACTATGAGTGTTATGAAGATTTATTAAGAAAAAAAATTATTTTAATCGAAGCAGAAGTGGCAAAAATAACTACAAAACAAGATCTAAAAATATTATTTGAAAATAAAAATATAAATAAAGAGTTAAATCAGATAAGAAATAATACCGAATTAAATATATTATATAAAATCTTTTCTTATTTAGTGGTTAATAAAAAATGTTTTATGATGATGTTTTATATAAGAGCAAGAAGATTGTTAAAAAGAGTAATAAAAGGGAGATAGAGATGAAAAAAATAGGAATAATAACATTTCATAGTGCACATAATTATGGGGCAATGCTTCAAGTATATGCATTACAAAATATAATTGAAAAATTAAATAATGAATCATGTGTTATAAACTATAGAAATAATAAAATTGATTATGAATATAAGGTATAGAATATAAAAAGTAAAAATCCAATAAATATTATAAAAAAAACAATAGACTCAATAGTTAATTATAAAGTGAAAAGCCCTAAATATAATAACTTTGACTCTTTTATGAATAAAAAATTAAATTTATCAAAAGAGTATAGAATGATAAAAAATCTAAATAATCAGCCACCTAGTTATGATATATATATAACTGGTAGTGATCAAGTTTGGAATTCGGGTATTGTTGGCGAACTATCAGATGCATATACTTTAAATTTTGGAGATGGTAAGGCTAAGAAAGTTTCATATGCAGCAAGTATGGTAAATCCAGATATAAAAGAAATTAATTTACTTAGAATATAGTTTCAACTAGTGCAACAGATTAATTAAATAAGTAGAGTAAAATATAGTAAAGAGCAATAAATTTAAAATTATATAAATCAATTAATATAAAAAAGTGAAAATAATAAGTTATGATGTGCATTTAGAATAAAATTTAAATAAAATATTTATAAAGGAGTTTATATGAGTATAAAAACAATGGCAATACTTACTCCAGGGTTTGTACCTGTACCAGCTGTTAGAGGAGGGGCTATAGAAACACTTATAACACAAATTATAGAAGAAAATGAAAAAAATCCTAAATTTCGAATCGACGTATATACAGTAAATGATGAAAAATTAGATAATATAAGTTATAAATATACAGATATAATTAAAACAAACAAAAGTATTATAGATAATATAATATCATTAAAACATAGAATTATTAATAAATTGTGTAGAATTTTGAAAATAAATTATGCAATAGGAACTAACGATAGATATATTAGTAAATTAGTAAAAAATAAAAGTTATAATTATATATTAGTAGAAAATAACATGAATATATTTAGAATAGTAAATCGAAGATACAAAGGCAATTCAAAAATAATATATCATCTTCATAATAGTATAGAAAATGATCCAGCTAAATCATTTGGTTTTTGTAGGGATATTGCATTAGATGCAGATTTAATATTAACTGCAAGTGATTTTTTAAAAAAACAATTTAGTAAATATTTTAATAATTGCAATATAGTTACCTTAAGTAATTGTATAGATATTAAACAATTTGGTACTACACATGAAAATTATATTAAAGAATTTAAGAATAAATATAACTTAAATGAATCGGATTTTTTGATAACTTATAGTGGAAGATTAACAAAAGAAAAAGGAATTAAAGAATTAATATTAGCTATGAAGGATGTAGTAAAAAAATATCCAAAATGCAAATTAATAATAGTAGGAAAAAAGTGGTTTGGAAGTAGGTCTGAAAATCAGTATTATAAAGAGTTACAAAAAATATATAAATCAATAGAGAAAAATATAATCTTTACTGGATATATTGAACATGATAGAATGCCAATTGTTTATAATTCCTCTCACATTACTGTTGTTCCTAGTTTATGTCAGGAAGCATTTGGATTATCAGCTCTAGAGTCTATAGCATGTTCTACACCTGTAATATGCACTAATATAGGAGGATTACCAGAAGTAGTTTCTTATGATGTAGGAAGACTTGTAGATATAAATGATGATTTAGTAAATAACTTAAAAAAAAATATTATGAATTTAATAGAAGATAAAGAAAGAAATATTTTATCTCAAAATTCAAGACAATATGTTATTAATAATTTTAATACACCAGAGCTTTATTTTGAAAAATTTTATACTGAAATTTATAAATTAGATAAAAATGAATAGTAAATTACTAGGAGGATTTAATTTTATGCAAAAATTATTAACAGTATCTATAGCAGCATATAATGTAGAAAGTTATTTAGAAGAGACACTAAATTCATTTTTAATTAAAGAATTAGAAGATAAATTAGAAGTATTAATTGTAAATGATGGTTCAACAGATCGTACATCAGATATAGCTAATAGTTATGCTACTAAATATCCCCATTTATTTAAACATATAAATAAGGAGAATGCAGGATGGGGATCTACTATAAATGAGGGAATAAAATATGCTACTGGAAAATACTTCAAACAATTAGATGGAGATGATTTTTTTGAAAAAGAAGGTTTAATTAAACTTTTAAATAAATTAGAACTTAGTGAAAGCGATTTAATAGTTACTAAATTTATAACATTTAAAGATGGTAGTAATGAAATATTTGATAAATTTAGATTTAATGAAAATTTAAAAACACAAGTAGAGTATCAGTTTGAAGATGTAATATGCAATATGCATAATTTAAGTATGCATAATATTACTATTAAAACTAAAATATTAGAAGAACACTATGAAGAATTAAAACTTACAGAAAATTGTTTTTATACAGATGTAGAGTATTTACTTAAAATTAGTACTAAAATTAAAACTGTAACTATTCTACCAGTATCGGTATATTGGTATAGAATAGGAAGAGATGGTCAAAGTGTAAGTATAGATGGAATATGTAAATATTATAATCATCATCTAACTGTATTGAAAAAGTTATTACAATATATGAATGAAAAAAATTTACAACCGAATATAAGAGACTTTTTTATAGGAAGATTAACTGATATGGCTAGTGCACAGTATGAAAGATATTTATGCCTTCCTATATCAAAAGAAAATAAGATGGAATTAATCAAGTATCATAAGTGGATAAAAGATAAATATACTTTCATAAATATAAATAAATATAAAAAAATAAAATTATTAACAAAAACTAACTTTATATTATATCCATTTATTAGTAAGTATACTAAAAATAAAATTGTAAATTTATACAAATAAAATTATAATGTGGTTTAATTTAAGGAGAGTAAAATGAAAAAATATGATTATTTAATAGTTGGATCTGGATTGTTCGGTTCTATATTTGCATATGAAGCAAATAAAAGAGGAAAAACATGTCTAGTAATAGATAAAAGAAATCATATAGGTGGAAACATATACTGCGAAAATATAGAAGATATAAATGTTCATAAGTATGGAGCACATATATTTCACACAAGCAACAAAGAAGTATGGGATTATGTAAATAGTTTTGTAGAATTTAATAGATATACAAATTGTCCAGTAGCCAATTATAAAGGAGAATTATACAATCTTCCTTTCAACATGAACACATTCTATCAATTATGGAAAGTAAAAACACCTAAAGAAGCAATAGCAAAGATAGAAGAACAAGTAAAAGAAGCAAATATACAAGAACCTAAAAACTTAGAAGAGCAAGCAATAAAGTTAGTAGGAAAAGATATATATGAAAAATTAATCAAAGGATACACTGAAAAACAATGGGGTAAGAAAGCAACAGATCTTCCTTCATTTATAATAAAAAGACTTCCTGTCAGATTAACATTTGATAATAATTATTTTAATGATACTTATCAAGGAATACCTATAGGTGGATACAATAAAATAATAGAAAAAATGCTTGATGGAATAGAAGTTAGATTAAATACAGACTTTTTTGAGAATCGAGAAGAATTTGAACAAATAGCAGAAAAGATAGTATTTACAGGTATGATAGATGAATTCTATGATTATAAGTATGGAACATTAGAGTATAGAAGTTTAAGATTTGAACATGAAATATTAGATGAAGAAAATTATC
>JAGHEJ010000002.1 GCA_017889345.1 Clostridiales bacterium
CCTCTTTTGCTACATCACGTGAAAGAAATTTAAATTCATCAAACATCTCACTCGTTGTTCTAAAATAAAAACTATTATCTTCAAGGTCAACTTTTTTATTTTGACATACTCTCAAAATATTTCTATAAACATTATTGCTCTTTTCTATATAGTGAGCATTTGATACAGCTACAACAATTTTTCCCATTTGAATTCCAAAATCATAAACACATTTTATAATTTCTTCAGCTTCTTTATGGTTTAAAATTCTTTCAGATTTTATAAGCTCTTTCATGTTTTGTGGTGGAGAAATTTCTATATAATTATAAAGCTTACTTAATTCAACTAAACGTTCTTCATCATAGTAGTCCATTATTCCCTTTGATATTTCACCATCTCTAAAAGATGATCCAATAATAATTCCTTCTTTATGTTTTAAAAGTTCACTTTTAGGAATTCTTGGAGTTTTAAAGAAATACTCTAAATGCCCTTTCGATACAAGCTTATAAATATTTTTAAGCCCAACTTGATTTTTTGCAATTAGAATAGCTTGATTCGTATATAATTTTGTAATGTTTATATTTTTCAAGTATTCACTATTAAGATCTCTTAAAGTTAAAATTTCACGATTCTTAATACGCTCAAGACATTTTACAAGAATCATTGCTGTTGCTCTGGCATCATCAACCGCTCTGTGATGATTTTCAAGAGAAACATCTAAATGTTTTGCAACAACATTTAACTTATATCTTTTAAGCTCTGGAAATAAAAATTTACACATATCAATTGTATCTAACAAAGCATTTGAAAACTCTATTCCAAATTTTCTACCATTTCTTCTTATAAAAGACATATCAAAATCAATATTATGAGCAACCAAAATTGAATCTTTACAAAACTCATAAAATTTAGGCATAACACTATCAATAATAGGAGCATCACTAACCATATCATTTGTTATACTTGTAAGCTCAGTAATTTTTTCAGAAATAAATTTTTGAGGATTAACAAAAGTTGAAAACTCATCAATTATTTCACCATTTTTAATTTTAACAGCACCTATCTCAATAATTTTCTCATTAAGATTTGAAAAACCAGTGGTCTCAATATCAAAAACAACAAAACTATCATCAATAGTTCCATCAAGCTCTTTACTGATTAAAGGCCTCAAATCATCAACCAAATTTATTTCAACACCATAAATAGCTTTAACACCAAACTTTTTTGACGCATCCATAACATTTGGATAAGCTTGAACAACATTATGATCTGTAATAGCAATAGATTTATGTCCCCACTTTTTCGCAATAGAGAAAATTTCATTTACATTTATAACAGAATCCATCATACTCATGTTTGAATGAACATGAAGCTCAATTCTCTTTTCTTCACTTTCATCCATTCTCTCAAATTTCTTTGATAGATTAATGTTATATGATATTATGCACAAATCCTTCGTAAACTGATCTATAACAGCTTCTCCTTTAACTTTTAGGTAAGCACCATCATAAATTTTAGAAGCAATCTCCTCATCATCTTTTGGGTTCATAAAATATTTCACATTAATAGATGAGGTATCATCATGAATATAAAAACTCATAATTTTCTTCCCCGTCTTTGTAGTGATAATATTTCTATTAAACACAGTTCCTTCAACCGTAATATTTTTTTCAGGCATCTCAATATGCTTAATACTTACTGACGAATCTGTTATAATTCTTCCAACAACAATGTTCTCATCATTTTTCTTTGAAGACTTTTTACTTTCAATAACCATAACATCTCTTTTAACAGGCTTAGGTTTAGGCAAATCAATATTAAATAAAGAAGAGCTTCCAATGGTTTCGGTTTTAATAAGACGTATCTTCACTTTAATATCAAAATAATCTTTTATAAAATCACAAACACTTTGCCTAATATCAAATTCTTTAAACCAACGTATTATGTAATCATTTGGAACGATATATTCTAAATAATCATTATCAATAATAGGTTTCTTTACAAATGTTGAATAAAGAGTCGGATGACTTGCTCTAATAAATTCTTTTAAACAATCATACCCTTCTTTAACAAAACAATCTAAAGTTTTTTCACTAAGAGTTTTTATCGAAATAATTTTATATTCAAAATTTTTATCAATCTTATTTTTAAGCTCCGCAACAAGTTTCTCTTTATCAAAATTTCCATCCCTTGCATAAATCAAAACTTTTTGAGCTGATTTAAAAATTTCAATTTTCAAAATTTCCATCTTAAATCCTCTGTACAAATAAAATTTAAAAGAGAGGTAATATTACCTCTCTCTTATAATGAATCTATTTCCTTTTTCAATTCCTCAAGCAAATCTTCTTCTCTAACTTTTCTAAGAATCTCGCCCTTTTTAAAAATTAATCCTTCGCCATTACCACCTGCAACTCCAATATCAGCTTCTCTAGCTTCACCTGGACCATTAACAGCACATCCCATAACAGCGATTGTAATATTTTTATCGATTGTCTGTGCTAATTCATTAACCTTATTTGCAAGATCAATAAGATTAAATTTCGTTCTCGAACACGTAGGACAAGAAATCAAATTAACACCTTTATTATACAAATTGAGAGATTTTAAAATCTCTTTAGCAACTTTAACTTCATTGATAGGATCATCTGTTAAAGATACTCTTATAGTATCGCCGATACCATTATATAAAAGTGTACCAATTCCAATACTTGACTTAACAGCACCAGATAAAAATAACCCAGCTTCTGTAACTCCTAAATGTAATGGATAATTAACAAGCTTTGAAATTTTGGTGTAAGATTCTATCATCATCTCAACATCTGACGACTTAACTGAAATTATAATATCATTGAAATTATATTTTTCAAGAATCTCAACATTTCTCATTACGCTTTCTACAAGAGCATCCGTTGTCTTCTTATTGTATTTTTGAAGCAAATCTTTTTCAAGAGATCCACCATTTACACCAATACGTATTGGAATATTATTATCTTTACAAGCCGTAACAACTTCTCTAATCTTATCTTCATTCCCAATATTTCCAGGATTAATTCTAATTTTATCAATACCATTTTTAACACACGCCAAAGCTACTTTATAATCAAACTGAATATCTGCAACCAAAGGAATATTAGTTACTTCTTTAATTTGAGGTATATATTCAGCTTCTTGAAGATCTGTAATTGCAATTCTCACAATATCGCAACCTACTTTTTCAAGATCATTTATCTGTTTAATAGTAGCATTAACATCTTTAGTATTTGTATTTGTCATTGATTGAATAGCTATAGGAGAGTTTCCCCCAATAAATTTATTACCAATTCTAACCTTTTTATTTAAAATTCTATCCACTTATAATCAATTCCTTCTTAATTTTCAAAAATCTAAAATTCTCTACACTATTGGGAAAAATATATCTTTAATTGTAACAGCTATCATTAACAATATTAATAAAGTAAAACCAACATAATTAATTTTAGCTAAAATATTTTGATTAATTTTCTTTCTTGTAATAAGCTCAATTAAATTAACTATAATAGCTCCTCCATCTAATGCAGGGAAAGGTATTAAGTTAAATATTCCAAGGTTTACACTTAAAAACGCAGTAAAATTCATAAGATTAGAAAATCCATTTTTAGCAGCTTCTCCAGATATTTTAAATATAGTTACAGGTCCACCTAAATCCTTAAATGAAACTTGACCAGTTAAAAGCATAATAAGTGAATTTATAACTTGCTTTATTTCAAATAACATTGACTTAAATCCATTAACTATACTTTCAAAAAATCCAACATCTGTTACAAACTTGGAGTTAATTCCAATTACTAAAGAATTTCCACTTATTTCTGGTTTAATATTAAAATCAAGTTTTTTGCCATCTCTAAGAACTGTTATATTTACATTTCCTTTATCTTTTAGGTTTTGTAATTTAAAAACAAAATCATTCCAATTTAAAAACTTTTTAGAATTTAACCTAATAATTTCATCTCCAACCTGTAATCCAGCAACTTGTGCAGGACTTCCATCAGCAACGTTACTTATAATAGATGAATTATATCCAGTAGCAACACTCAACCCAGCAAAGATAATAAATGCCAATATAAAATTCATAACTGGACCAGCCAATATGATAGAAATCTTTCTTAAAGGATGCTTAAATATATATGATCTTTCTTTATCTTCTTGGCTAATATTCTCTTCACTATCGTCATATTCTCCCAACATTTTAACATATCCACCAATTGGAAGAAGTCTCAAAGAATACATAGTTTCTTTACCCTTAACTTTAAAAACTAAAAGACCCATTCCTATTGCAAATTCTTCAACTTTTACTCCATTGATTTTAGCCAAAATAAAGTGTCCAAATTCGTGTCCTACCACTAATAAGCCAAAGCTCAATGCAACTAAAAGTATTATAATTAAATTATTCATCTAATACCCCTTTATATAAAAATTTGTGAAAAAATAAAGACCACAATAGATATCATCAATATACTATCGAATCTATCTAAAATTCCTCCATGACCTGGAATTAAATTCCCAAAATCCTTAAGTTTTGTAAATCTTTTAATAGATGAAGCTATTAAATCACCAATTTGACCTATTATACCTGTTAAAACACTTAATAAAATTAAACTTATAACTGATAGATTTAATTGAACTTTAAATAAAGAACCATATATTAAAATAACAACTACACAACTTACAACTCCACCAATAAATCCTTCTAAAGTTTTATTCGGACTAATATATTTACTTATTTTATATTTACCAAAATTTTTACCAATAAAATAAGCCATAGTATCTGTACTCCAAGCACTCAAGAAAATAATCCATGGAAGATAAGTATTTTTCTCATGCAAAAGAAAAATAAAACTAAATGGAATTACTATATAAAAAATAGATATAAAACTTAAACTTACATCTACAATATTATTATTTTTATTTAGTGTGTAAAATAACAACAAAACAAAAGTAAGAAAAGTTAATATATTTAAATATTTAAACCCAACTATGTAGTATATTATTGTAAAAATTATAATCAAATATTTGTTTATATTTATATTTTTATTTTTATGCTTTAAAGCATTTGAAAACTCTACAATTGAAATTGTCGTAATACTAAATAATATTAGTTTCAGTACCCAGCCACCAAGAATAAGAGAAATAATAATTGGAACAATTACTAATGATCCAATATATCGTTTATTAATTTTAGATAAATTAGCTTTCATTGTCTACCTTTCCAAATCGTCTTTTCCTCTTGCTAAAATTATCTATTGCTTCATATAAATCTTTTTTCTTAAAATCTGGCCAATAAACGTCTGTATACCAAAATTCTGTATAGGCACATTGCCACAATAAAAAATTACTTAATCTATATTCTCCACTAGTACGTATTAATAAATCTGGATCGGGTATATTATGTGTATATAAATAATTTTTAAAAATATTTTCATTTATAGAATCAACGTCAATTTTCCCATTTAAAACATCATTAGCTAAAATTTTTATAGCTGTAATTATTTCATTTCTTGCACCATAATTAACAGCAAGAGTTAAAATTAATTTTTCGTTATTTTTAGTTTGATTAATAGTTTCTTTTATAAGTTTTACTATTTTACTAGGTAATTTTTCAATCTCTCCTATTATATTTAATCTGATATTCTCTTTTATTAAAACATCCTTTTTCTCAGTAAGATATTTATTTAGAAGAGACATGAGATTATTAACTTCAAATGCTGGTCTTTTCCAATTTTCTGTTGAAAATACATATAACGTTAAATATTTAATATCAAGATCTCTACATTCATTGATGAGCATTTCTAAATTTTCTACGCCAGCTTTATGTCCTTCTGTTCTAGAAAATCCTCTTTGTTTTGCCCACCTACCATTTCCATCTAAAATAACAGCTATATGATTAGGGGTGTTTATAATATTTTTACTCACTTTATAGCCCTTTCTAAATTGACATTATTTCTTTCTCTTTATCCGCAACAAGATCATCAATATTTTTAACAAACTTATCAGTTATTTTTTGAATTTCATCTTCTGATTTTTTCATATCATCTTCTGTTATTTCGTTGTCTTTTTTCAAAGATTTAACTTTATCGTTTGCTTCTCTTCTAATAGTTCTAATTGCCACCTTAGAATCTTCACCAATTTTTTTAACTTTCTTAACAGTATTCTTTCTCGTCTCTTCTGTCATCTCAGGAATAATTAATCTTATAGTAGAACCATCATTATTAGGAGCTAAACCCAAATCTGATTTTAAAATAGCTTTTTCTATATCCTTTAAAATGTTTTTTTCCCATGGTTGAATCATTATTATTCTTGATTCAGGAGTTGAAATATTGGCAACTTGATTTAATTTTGTCATAGTTCCATAATACTCAACTTCAATTCTGTCAAGCATATTTGGATTAGCTCTTCCAACCTTTAAAGTTGATAAATCAGACTTTAAAACATCTATAGTTTTAGACATTTTATCCTTTAACGTACTTATTATTTTATCCATTATTTTAACACCTCAGTTTTATTTATTTACAAAAGTACCTATTTTTTCACCATTAACAGCCCTTAAAATATTACCTTCAACTTCTAAATTAAATACAATAATAGGAATATTATTATCCATACATAATGAAGTAGCGGTAGAATCCATAACTTGAAGATTTTTACTTAGTATTTCTAAATAATTTAAACTATCATATTTTTTGGCATCATGATTTATCATAGGATCTTTATCATAAATACCATCAACTTTTTTGGCTAATAATATTACTTCAGCTTCTATTTCAGCAGCTCTAAGTGCTGCTGCTGTATCTGTAGAAAAAAAAGGATTTCCAGTTCCTGAAGAAAATATAACAGCCCTCCCTTTTTCAAGATGTCTAACAGCTTTTCTCCTTATATATGGTTCAGCAATTTGTTTAATTTCTAATGCACTAAGAACTCTTGTTATGACTCCATTTTCTTCCAATGAATCCTGTAATGCAAGTGAATTTATACATGTTGCAAGCATTCCCATATGATCAGCAGTTGTACGATCCATACCTCTTCCTGCTCTACCTCTCCATATATTTCC
>JAGHEJ010000044.1 GCA_017889345.1 Clostridiales bacterium
CTATTAACAATTAATGAGTACATTGTTGTTACAAAAGATTTCTTATCAAGTTCTCTCTCAATAAATTCTTTTTGAGTCATTAAGTTCTCAGCTATAAATTCTGTTGCTGTAATTTCTTTCTTTTGAAGTTTATCTATCCAGAAATTCCATCCCTCAATCTCTGGCTCTCTTCCTAAAGCAATTTTATAAACTCTCTCTACAAACTCTGCAACTTTTCCAGTTGGTTTATTCTCTGGAGTTTCAACTTTTGTTGTAAATGAATCTAAAGTATGCTTAACGATTGTTCCATTTTCAAGAGTAAGAGATACATCTACATTTTTATAATCTGTATCTGCCTTTAAACCTTCAAGTTTTAAAGTGTTTGTTGAATTATCCCAAACTCCTTTAATCTCTTGTCCAAACTCATCTTTTACAGTTACACTTCTAATTTTTGATTTTGCTTGTGAATAAAGTTCAAATTCAACTTCAGCTACTAAATCTTTAACCGTAACTTTTGAAGATTTAATATCAAAATCCAATGCCTTTGGAGTTGAAACTTTTACAAACTTATCTAAAACCTTTCTATTTCCTTGTTCATCTTGATAAACGAAACCTACATTATATACAAAGTTAAAGTCCGGCTCTAACTTTGAAAATTTAAGTTTATTATCCTCAAATTTAAATTCAACTTGATTTGTTCCATTATTTGTACTCTTAAACTCTGTTCTTAAAAAACTTCCTTGAATATCATCAATAAACACTGGAATTTCAACTTGACGAGGATTTTCTGATTTAACCTCATCATTTATAATAACGTTAAATCTTTCTGTTCCCTCTAAAGCCTTCTCTTCTGTTTTATTATCCGTTTTTGTATTTAAACTCGTATCATCAACCTTATTTATTTCTTGTAGACGCTGAATAGTTTCATTTTTATTTCCATTTGGGTCTACGTAACTTAGTTGTAAGTTAAGAAAATCATAATTAGTATTTGGCATTAAATTATAAATAGTAACTACGTAATAATTAACTCGAGCATCTTTATCCACAATTTTTTCAACTTTTGCCCTTTCATTATTTCCAAGTCCCCCAACAGTCATATCTCCAACAAATCCTTCTGGATTGTCCACCTTAACCACATATCTTAAAGCAGTGCTATCATTTTTCACAGATGGAACTTTAATTCCTCCTGGAAGAGTTACATCATCTTTAATTAAATTTATTTTTGGTCCTACAAATCTCGCAGTTCTAATAGGAAGAGTATTATCTACAACTTCTGGTGTGCTAGCTGGTGGACTACCAGCTTTTGTATACTCGGCAAATCTTATAGTTTTTGTTTTCGTTGTCCCATTTGTATTTGAAGTTATAGTCATATTTTTAAATACGTAATTCATATCCCGTTGAAATCCAACAACTTCTAAATAACATTCTCCATTTGTTTTTGAAGAATCTATTGGAATAAGTTTTGTTTCATAAGTTTTTCCTTTATCATCTGTAAATTTAATACTTGTTATTGTTTTATCTTTATCATCAACCAAAATTGTTTTGAATTTTATACTTGTCCCTGTGGTTTCAATTTCTTGGGGAGAAACATTTGGAGTTGTAGTGCTTGCCTTTATTATTGAAGGTAAATCAATGTAAACACTATCTCTTAATTGTTCAAAAAACGCTCCAATCTCCTTTCCAGTGCTTCCATCAAAACCAGTGTCTTTATAATCAAAAATTACAGACTTACTTCCAGTTGTTGCCTTAATATTTGAACTTTGTTTACCTGTTTTAAAATCTGGTATATTAAATCCTGATAATTCTCCCTGTTCAGTTCCTAAAGTAATCTTAAGCTTTTCTCCATTTTTTATCCCCAAATATCTATAATTTGTATCTGTGTACAATCCCTTAGAACCAGATGGAGAAACATCTCTTATAATCATTTTAATTGCAATATTTTCTGGAGCTTTTGAAACTCCATTATTCACTCCATAATCTAAATCAATCATGTTTTTCAAATAATACTGAGTATTCAAATCACCAACCATATTATTTGACGGAAACATATTGGAGCTTTTCAAAGGAACATTCTGTGGTCCTTTGTCTGATTGGAAAGATAAATTCAATCCATCACTTGGTTTAAAAACTTCAACTAACTTCGCCGCTAATTTTTGTCTCTCTTGAAGTTTGTCTCCCTTGTATCCTAAATTTGCATCTTCTCGAGCTTCTTGATAAGCATTCATAATTAAATCACCTAAAGAGTTGGCACTTATAACTTCTTGTGGTAATTTAAAACTTATCTCAACAGTTCCTTGAACTCTTCCACCATTTGTTAAAACACTTTCAGGAGGAATATGAGTTCCTCCGGAAGATTTAACAATAGTAATTGTTCCAGCATTTTTATTTACACTTGAAGATGAACTAGAATATAAATCATTAGTTCCTGAAACAAATTCCTTATCTGTCAAACTTTCCGAAATATTTTCAATTTGATTTATATCTGAAGGAATCATTTCATTAACATTCTCATTAATCATGCTTCGATTTTGTTTAGAATTATTTATAAAATTATTTGCTTGTCCCTCATTTGAAACACGATTTATATCTGAAGATTTTTCTTCTCCAAAATTTTTATCCATAGATTCTCTATTAAAACTTCTATCATTATCCATTCCATTTTGCTCTAAAGCTGTAGTAGTTTCTGGAGTTAAATCGTAATTCCTCACATCTGCACTTGGAACATCAGGGAAACCATTTCCCTTAAATTCCCTAACAGTTCTTTCAGAAGCTTGTCTTACTGGCGACCCATCGTTCATTGAGGTATTATTAGATGAGTTACATCCCATAAGTAATCCTGAGGTAATAAATAATCCAGTTAATAGAAGTGCAATCTTCTTTCTATTCATAACTTTCTTAAACCTCCAAATTTAAAAATAGCATTTGTAAAAATAAATAAACTCTCTTAATCAAAACGTAAGTATCAGTTTTTTATTAGATAC
>JAGHEJ010000101.1 GCA_017889345.1 Clostridiales bacterium
ATATATATGGGGTCATATTTTTATTGGGAGATGTATCAAAAATATAAGATATATCATTATTAACTACAATCTTACGCTTAAATACACATTTATTTTCTTTAACCATATCATTTTTATATAGTCTTAATGGTAATTGAGCTATAGCTTTGCTCTTTCTATCAACTACTGCATAAATTAAACTATGTATTTCTAATAATTTTTCTCTATATCCACCATTTAAAGAAGATAATAAATTTAAATTATTTCTTAAACTAATTCCAATAGTTGGACTCTTATTTCTATTAATTCTTATAAAATCTAATAATTTTTTAAACATTCTATTAATATGTACCATCTCCCCCTGTTACAATATTATAATTTTATATAAAATACCTTTGTAACTAATTTTAAAATCTTATTTGATTTCAAAAAAACAATAATTATAACCCTCAATACTATTAACGTCTTAATATTATCTGTTTATTTAAAAATTACAAATAAAAACCAATAGTTAACTCTATTGGTTTTTATTTTATACTTTATTTACATTTTATTAACAAAATATTATAATATAATTTGTAAATAATTTTCATAGGAGATTTAACAATGTATTTAAATAAAAAGTTTTTAAACATAGCTTTAGTTTCACATATTGTTATACTAGGAAACATACTTATAACTCCTCAAGAAACTAATTCATCAATATTAAATAGACTTAAATCACTAATAAGTATAACTAATAAAATAACAACCACATCACCATTTCAAAGGAATATAGCTACTAGGACTCCTATACGACTACCAAAGTCTACTACATCTTCATCACCATTTCAAAGAAATGACCCTACTAGAACTCCTATACGACTACCGAAATCTACCACATCTTCATCACAGTTTCAAAGAAATGGATTTGGTAGAACTCCTATACGACTACCAAAGTCTACCACATCTTCATAATGTCTTCAAAGAAACGACCCTAATAGAATTCCTATAAGATATACAAAATCTAGCACAAAAATTATATTTAAATTAATTCTTAATAATATAAATTAATCAAATTTCCATATTTCAAATATTAATTCTTTGTTACTTTGATTAAACATAGCACGAACAAAAGCATTTATTATTGATGCTAGTGGGTCTATTCTCTCTTTTGCTTTTCTCTTATCAAGCTTAAAATTCCCATTAGTATCACTTATAGTTATGGCACTTAAAAC
>JAGHEJ010000045.1 GCA_017889345.1 Clostridiales bacterium
ATCATAAAGTTTTCCCAAATTATTTAACTCCTTTTGTAATTGACGAACATCATCCCCTACGTCTCCAAAACTAATACTTACACGTCTAGTATCTTCTTCTGATTCAATTTGGGATTTTTCATCATTAATTAATGCTTTATTAGAAAATACATAATCAAGCTTCTTAAGATTTTTCTTCACATATTCAAGTCTATCTAATGTTTCTTTTCCAACAATTCCATCAGGAATAAGCCTAAATATTTCTTGAAAATATATAACAGCCTTCTTTGTTTTAGGACCATAAATTCCATCTACCTTCAATTCTTTATAAAAATTATATTTTGAAAGCACATAATTTAAATCTTCTTGAACAGTCTTCACAAGTTCTCCTCTACTACCTAATTTTAATGGTAATGAATCTTGTTCCGTATCCTCAATATCATTATCACTTCCAAATATTTTCTTTATAAGGGAATATACTAAATAAATTTTCTTCCAAGTGTTAGGACCTACAATTCCATCTCTCTTTAAATTAAATATACTTTGAAAATTTTTAACAGCTTTTTCTGTATTCTCTCCATAAATTCCATCTTCTTGTAAAATTTTATCTATTCCCGTATATTTTTTGCCGATAATATTTAAAGATCTTTGTATAAACTTTACATCATCCCCAACAGAATCAAAAGATAATGGTTTACCTGGATATGGTCTTCTAATTCCTTCAATAGATGTAACATTCTCAACTTTAATATTATCTCCATAATATTTCTTAAGTATCTCTAAGGCATCTAATCCATCTTCTGCTAAATCCAAACTTCCCCATCTAGATAAACATCTATCTTCTTTAGATAAATTTTCACATTTAGCTAAAAAAGGTTGATTAAATCCTTCAACTTTAATACATGAATCAAATATTTCATCAACTATATCACAAACATTTCTAAATAAAGTTCTTCCTTTAACATACATTTGATCATACTTTCTACTATTTGTAATTTCAAATCCATATCCTCTTGATTTATACCAATTTGTATAAATCCTATTAAGAGCAAAAGAAGTTATAGCATATATATTAGCTCTTAAAGCTTCTTCTCTCCAAGTTGGATATACACAACAACATGAAACATTTTTTATATAATCAATAAATGGAATTGTTAAAATTTCACCACATTCACTAGGCTCTCCAATATGAATTGTTATAAATTCTGGAATAGTAATCTTATCACTCTTTGTAATTGACTTTATACTCTTATCTTCATGAGAATGTTTATGCTTTGTATGTTCCTCTAAAAAAATGCAAGGCATTTCATTTTTCAAATGAATATGTTCCTTTTTACACTTACCCTTTTTATCCCTCATATTTTTATTTTGATTTTCTCTTCCATCAAACTTCACTTCTTGTATAGAAGTAATATTTGAATAAACCTGTATATCTTCAATAGAAATTATTTTATCATTCTCAAATCTAATTTCTGCATCAACTTTTGTGTATGGAATCTCCTTATTACTTCTATCAAAAGTTAGACTACTATCTTTTGTATAAACTTCAAATACATTTGTCTTACCATCCTCATCTACATTTAATAAACGATTAATTTCTCTTCCATCTATGCTAGTTATTTTTACTTGAGCATTAGAAACAGGAGTTGCCCCATTATCCTTTTTTAATTCAAAAACTAAATATCCTTTTTGCAAATAAATTCACCTTTAATTATTAATGATAGATATTGTATTGTATTTTATTGTTTTAGAATATGTTAAAGTTTTTTTCATAAGAAAAAGGCTTGGAAAACTCCAAACCTTTTTTATTCAACTCCCTTAAGAGCTTCAATCATATTAATTTTTAAAACTTTTCTCTTTAAGAAAAGATTTGTTATTCCTGAAAATACAAGTACCATTATAAATGAAAGAAGTATACTTGAACCTGAAATAATACCCGGAATATTTGCTCCTCTATCAGAAATCAAAGCTATCATGTATTTAAATAAACCAATCCCAAAAGGAATTCCCAAAATTCCTCCAAAAATTGTTAAAACTATATTTTCAATAAATATAAGTTTGTTTATTTCATTATCATAATAACCAAGAACAAGCAGAGTTGCAATTTCACGTACTCTCTCAAAAATATTTATAGATGTTATGTTGTAAATAACTGAGATAGCTAAAACAGCAGAGCCAATTAAAATAATCATAATAACAGAATTAAGCATGCTTATAATATTTTCTGCAAACTCTCTAACATCTCCAACTAATGTAACTCCATCAATATTCTCATTATTTTTTAAGTTATTAACAATCATAGCTACATCTTTGTTAGTTCTTATAAATGCTGAATTAAATTGTACATCTATTCCATTTCTATTTAATATATCTTGAGATACATAAATCATTTGACTTGAGTACATATTCCCAAGGTCTGTCACAGTTACAGAAATATTTTTTATTCCATCAGGAAGTTCCAATTCTAAATTTAATTTATCCCCAATATTAATACCATAATCCTCAACAAATTTATAAGGAACAATAACACTATCTTTATTAAATGTTATAACTTTATCTTGTTGATTTTCAAGAGAAATAAGTGAACTATCATTTTCAAGAACTATAATTGGTATATCATTTTTCTCTTCCCCATCTTTGTTAAATTTCCCTAAGATTGTTGTACTTAAATCTACAATATCAATTCCTTCATCATAACTCTTTAACGTTTCTTCATCTACAAAATTATCTGTTCTTACTTCAAAATCATAATCTCTAATTCTCTCTTCATAATTTAATAATTCTTCAACAGAGGCTTTTAATGAAAATCCAGTGATTAAAAATGCAATACTTCCAATAACACCAATTGAACTTAAAATTAATCTCATTTTATTATAAGAAATATTCCTAATTATAATTTTATAAGTAAAAGACATCTTATCCCATATTTTAAATCTCTCAAGAAAAATTCTAGAAGATTTCTTTGGTGGTTTGGGTCTTAATGTATTGGCAGGAACCTCTCTTAAAGTTTTATGACAAGAAATAAATGTAGCTGTAATTGAAAATAATATAGAAATTACGATTCCATAAAATATAAACTCAGGATAAAGTTTTAAATCAACAATTGGAAACACATATTGAGCAGAAAATGTTTTTAAAATCACTTTGGGTATTGTATAAATTCCTACAATTCCTCCAATTAAAGAACCAATAAAGGCTCCAATAAATGAATACATAATGTAATTAAAATAAATCCTACCATTTGAAAATCCTAAAGCTTCCA
This sequence comes from Clostridiales bacterium, assembly GCA_017889345.1. Classification (GTDB taxonomy): domain Bacteria; phylum Bacillota; class Clostridia; order Clostridiales; family Clostridiaceae; genus Dwaynesavagella. Next base: position 3,242 of record JAGHEJ010000045.1, read on the forward strand.
TAACTCCAATTTGAGTTCTTTGATTTTCAACTGTCTTAGACATTGAAATAAATGTTATAATCCCAGCAACTAAAAAAAATATTATAGGAAAAATAACTACAACTTTTTCAATTTGACTAAGAGCTCCCTCAAAAGATTTATAACTAATATGATCATCTCTATCAATTATTCTCACAAAATTATTTATCTCTTTAAAAAGATACATATCTTTTAAATTTTTATTAGATTTAATAATAGCATCTGTATAAACAAATGGAATTTGATTTTCTTCAAACTTATTTTTAAGAGTTTCTTCTGTTATATATCCAATTCCAAATCCTTCGAAATCTACATTTCCAGAAAAAGCATCTTTAACCTTATAAACATACTCCGGACTATCCATTATCCCCGAAATTTCCAAATCAAAATCCATTCCATTATATTTAAACTTCACTCTATCTCCAATTTTAAGCTCATTTAATTCAACGTATATTTTATCAAGAATAATTTGATTTTCCTCAGGTAATTTCCCTTCATATAAATAAGGTTTATTTATGTCATTAGTTAAAGTGTGTATTCTTAAATGAGTATCCTTATCTTTCAAATTAAAAATTGTATCAAAGGAATGCCTTAATTCTATGTCATCTATATTTTCATTTTCTTCATAAGAAGAAATCTCTTCTTTTGTAACCCCTCTAAAGTAAGCTATATAATCCATAAAATTTTGATTCTGATAATATTCATTAATCATATTGTCAACAGAACTTACAGAATTTAAAAGCCCCGAGAAAAATACAGAACCAATTCCAATAACAAACATTATGGATATAAATCCACCAATTGAAGTTTTAATATCTCTAAATAATTTTAATAATAAAGTCCTCATCTACCATTCAATCTCCTCAACTGGGATTTTATTTTCATTAATTTCAATACTCTCTATTGCTCCATTTTTAACATGTATAACTTTATCTGCCATAGGTGCTATAAGAGAATTGTGAGTAATTAATGCAACGGTCTTACTAAAATTTTGATTTATTTCATACAAAAGTTTTAATACCTTTTTTCCCGTTTCATAATCAAGAGCTCCCGTTGGTTCATCACATAAAAGAAGAAGTGGATTTTTAGCTATAGCACGAGCAATAGCAACCCTTTGTTGTTCTCCTCCAGATAATTGAGTTGGAAAATTGTTTATTCTTTCTGACAATCCAACTTTTTCAAGCATTTCTTTTCCATCTAAAAAATTTTTACAAACGCTCGTTGCAAATTGAACATTTTCAAGAGCTGTTAAATTTGGAATCAAATTATAAAATTGAAATACAAAACCTATTTCTTCTCTTCTATATTTTGTTAATTGCTTCTTATTAAAGCTAGTAATATGATTATTATTTACAATTACATTTCCAGAAGAAGCTGAATCCATTCCCCCTAAAATATTTAAAATAGTTGTTTTCCCAGCTCCACTTGCTCCAAGAATTACAACAAATTCCCCCTCATCAATTGAGAAATTAACATTTTCGAGAGCTTTTATAGAAACCTCTCCCACCTTATAATGTTTAGCTACATTTTTAAACTCTACAATCTTACTCATAAACACATCCCTTAATTTTTAAAATTTCTTACTAACAGTTATTTTGTGTAAATCTATAACATCTTCAAAAATTTTGTAAAAATCTTTCTTACAATTTTTTATAGTTTCATAGCATATTAAATCTCTATAAACATTAACATGATCCTTTATTTTAAAAGAATCTTTATTAATCCCTTCTCCTGAAATACAAAAAATATTAAATCCATTTGATATTAAATATTTAACCCTCTCATCATCTTCATTCATAAAGTTTCCCTCAGGATATACAAAAATATTTGTAGTGCCTACAATATTTGAAACATACTTAAACCAATTTTCTATATCATTTCTTATGTAATCTGTTGTAACATTTTTAAAATTTATATATCCGTAAGTATGACAAGCAAATTTCCACCCTTTATCCTTTAAAGCTTCAGCAACAGCTTTAGCATCATAAATATCTTTAGTAAGTCTTCTTATTGTATCTAAATTATCCTTATCTTTTCTAGGAAACTTACCTGTGTTATATCCAAAAACCCCTTCATGACCTGTTAAAGATATAACCCCTTTTGCATTGTTTAAAGAAAAATCTGGATGATTTTCAACAAAATTATTTAAAAAAGGAATCATCTCACTATCACTTGAAAATTTTAATGATCCATCTTCATAAATAACACTTTTAATAGTTGAATCACTTTCATCTACTATGAGTTTTGAAGATGCAAAATTTAACATGTAGCTATTATAACTCAAATCATCAATGAAAAGTATAACAGGTTTTTTACCTTTTGGAATTTTAAGAGTTTGACGCTCTATTTTCCATTTCCCCTCTATAAAAACCTGCTTATAAATATCATCGATATTGACTAATATGTAATTATTTTCATAAAGTTTTTGAACACACATTTTAAACTCATCAATTGTTATAAACAAGTTGTTAAATTTTTTTTGATCAATTGATTTTCTATGAATATTTCTTTCCTTTTCACTAATTATAGGATGAAAAAATATGTACTCTATTTTTCCTGTGTAAGTAATCATATCTTCCATTGAAGAAATTCCCTCTATGTCTAAAAAATTATATTTTTGATGCTTAACTGCTAATTTTGATTTCTGATTAAAATCATTTCTATACTCCATCATAATCTTAAAGGTTTCTCTTCCTATAACTATCTCATCCCAAAAAGTAAAAATACTAAGCACAATAAATAAAAATATATAAAACCATTTAAAACTAAATAGATATTTTAATTTCTCAAACATAATTTTAACTCCATATTTTTATGAAATATAAAACCTGGTATTTTTATTATGTTCAAGAAATGTTTTGATAATTATTTGTAATTTTTGCCACAAAAAAAAGAATATAGAAACCTATATTCTTTTTCAAAATTATTTTTCTATAAGAATTGCTCTACATGGTGCTCCTTCTGCTCCTTTAATTTTTAAAGGAAGAGAAATTAAAAAGTACTCTCCTTCTTTTATATCTTTAAGAGAAAGACCTTCTAAAACCGCAATTTCATTTCTAAGAAGTGCATCATGAGTTTCATGATTTGGTTGATCACGTTCAACACTTAAAGCGTCAATTCCCACACCTTTTATCTTCCTTTTTGATAGAAACTCTGCAACTTCTATTGATATGAACACAAATTTAAAATCAAACTCTGTTGAAAAGGAATTTCTAGTTTTAAAAATTATAAAATCCCCTTCATTTATCTCATATTTTTCAATATCTTCCATTTTGATTTTTTCATCAACATGAGATAAATCAAAAACCTTACAATCTGTAACACATTTATATAAATCTTGTTTATCTATAGTTGACCCACCTTCAACCATGTGAAGAGGAGCATCCATATGAGTTCCTACGTGCATATCTAAAAGAGCTCTACTTTCATAACTTGTTCCCTTAGAATAATCATTAACAACTGTAATAACTGGTTTCTTATCCTGTTTATTTTTATAAACAATCATATCTGGATGAATTAGAGTTGATATATCATGTATTTTCATTTTAAAAATCCCACCATTTCATATTCTTTCTATGCAAAAATTCATTCATTTCCTCTGGACCATTACTTAATGATTCATACGTATATAATGGAATATCTCTTTTGCTCCATATATCAGATATCTTCTCTACAAATTTCCAAGAAAACTCTGTTTCATCCCATCTTGTAAATAAAGTTGAATCTCCTCTTATTGCATCATACATTAACTTTTCATAAGCTTCTGCAGAAACTACAGAATGACAATTTTGACAGAAATCCATTTGAATTGGAATAATCTCATTTTCATTTCCTTGTTTCTTAACATTTAAATTAAGGAAAATTCTCTCATCTGGATGTATTCTTATAACAAGAAGATTCGGCTGTATATTATTTTCATTATTATATAGTACAAAAGGAGCATTCTTAAACTCAATTACAACTTCTGTAATTTTCTTACTAATCCTTTTTCCTGTTCTTATATAAAATGGAACTCCTGTCCATCTATAATTATTTATAAAACATTTAAGAGCAACAAAAGTTTCAACATTTGAATCTTTAGATACATTTTCTTCATCTCTATAGGCTTTTAGAGTTTTTCCCTTATCTTCTAAATACTGAGCTCTCACAATATTATTTTTTACAAACTCTTCATCAACTTTTGGAATTGCTCTTAAAACCTTAACTTTTTCATCTCTTATACTTTCAGTATCAAGAGAGGTTGGAGGCTCCATAGCAATTAAAGTTAAAAGCTGAAGCATATGATTTTGAAGCATATCTTTAAGAGCACCAGATTTTTCATAATAACGCCCTCTTGTTAAAACTCCTAAAGATTCATTACTTGTTATTTGAATATTATCAATATATCTATTGTTCCAAATTGACTCAAGTATAGGATTGGCAAACCTTATCGCCATAATATTTTGTATCATTTCTTTTCCTAAATAATGGTCAATTCTATAAATTTCTTTCTCTGTAAAAATTTCTGTAATCTTTTCATTTAATTCTCTAGCTGATTTTAAATTTTCACCAAAAGGTTTTTCAATTATTATCCTCTTAATTCCCTTTTCTTTGCAAACCAAACCATTTTTATTTAAATTCTCTGCAATTACAGAAAAATATTCAGGAGCAACAGCCATATAATACATTATGTTTTCTTGATATTTATACTTATCACATAAAATATCTATCGAATTTTTAAGAGAACCATATGTTTTATCATTTACAAAATCTAATTTTAAATAGTTAAAAATTAAAGAAAACTTTTCCCATTTTCCTTCATCAAAGGTATTTCCAGAAAATTTATTCAAAGATTTTTTGACATTTTCCTTGTAATCTTCATTTGAAAAATCTCTACGTCCAATACAAATAACAGAAAAATCTTTTGGAAGAAGATTTTGAATATGAAGATTATATAAAGCTGGCATTAATTTTCTATAAGTTAGATCACCTGTTGACCCAAAAATTACAAAAATATTTGGTTCGTTATTTTTTAAATCCTTCATATGCCCTCCTTATTTATTTTAAATTTATTTATTCTCTTTAACTGCATGACCACCAAATTCATTTCTAAGAGCTGCAACAACTTTTCCTGTGAATGTATCTTCTTGCTCACTTCTATATCTCATCATTAATGATTCTGTAATTACAGTTGCAGGAACTTTTAATTCTAAGGCTTCTTGTACAGTCCACAAACCTTCACCTGAAGAATACATTACTCCTTTTATTTTGTCTAAATTTTCATCTTTACTAAAGGCATTTTGCGCAAGCTCCATTAACCATCCACGTATAACTGATCCATGATTCCAAACTTTTGCAACTTTTTCCATATCTAAATCAAATCTACTTTTCTTAAGAATTTCAAATCCTTCACCAATTGCTTGCATCATTCCATACTCAACACCATTATGAACCATTTTTACAAAATGTCCTGATCCATTTGCTCCACAGTGTAAATATCCATTTTCAACACTTACATCTCTAAGCAATTCTTCTATGTATGAAAATACAGAATCTTCAGCTCCAATCATTGTACAAGCACCATTTCTAGCTCCTTCGATTCCACCACTTGTTCCAACGTCAACAAAATCAATTCCTGTTGGTTTTAAATTTTCATATCTTCTTAAAGTATCTTTATAATTTGAATTTCCTCCGTCAATTATAATATCTCCCTTGTTTAACATCGGAACTAAAATTTCTATCATTTGATCTATTATTTCTCCAGCTGGAAGCATTAACCAAATAACTTTTCTTCCTTCAAGCTTACTAACCAATTCCTCGATTGAAAAAGCTCCTTCCATTCCTTCTTTTATAGCCTCTTCAACTTTTTCCTTAGATCTATTAAAACAAACAACCTTATGTCCATTATCACGCATATTAAGAGCTAAGTTAAATCCCATTCTTCCCAATCCAATCAACCCTAATTTCATTTCACTATCTCCTTTATAACTTTATTAACTAATATTTATTTTCATTATATTATTTATCACATCGTTTATCAAGTAAACAAAAACAAAAAGAAACGATGTAATTTCTTACATCGCTTCTCTAAATCTTTGGCGTGTCTTAAGAGATTCGAACTCCTGACCTACGGCTTAGAAGGCCGTTGCTCTATCCAGCTGAGCTAAAGACACATAATATGTATGGAGCGGGG
>JAGHEJ010000003.1 GCA_017889345.1 Clostridiales bacterium
GACCTAACTCTAACGCTTCTACTTCTTCTTCTAGAGGTTCTAGATCTTCTGGTTCAAGAAAAGTTTCTGCTAAAGTTGCTAGCAATACTCAAACTGAATCTACTGGAAGCAGAACTACTAATAACGACAAAAAGGAAAAGAAAGAATCTCACTCTTCTGTTCAATCTAAGAAAGACAAATCTAAAGCTTCTAAAAACAAAACTAATGCTTCAAGAACTAATGGTCAAGAAAAACAAAACAAAATCGTTGTTAGCGTTTCTACAAATAACTAATTTTTTCGGCACTGACTCTCTCAGTGCCTTTTATTTTTAGTATTTATTGAGTTAATATTTGAAATTATTCTACGAAATATCTAACATAAGGATTTAAATTTTAAATTGGATTTATTACACGGAGGTATTCCTATGAGTGATATTAGAAATGATAATATGAAAAATCTTGCAAAAAAAGCTTTAACTCTAGGTGCTGCACTTGGTGTTGTTAGTGGTATAGCTGGTGCTGCTGCTATTATTGCTGGCTCTGAAGAAGTTAATGCCAGAACAAAACCAACTCAAGGAACTAACACTGGAAAAGAAGCAAACGCTTGCACAACTAAGAGACCTAATATGAATCAAGGTTCAAGTGTTACACCAAGACAATCAAAATCTTCTAACTCAAAAAACAATGATACTAAAAGAGAAAGCAGGACAATTATAAGCGTATCTACAAAATAATTTTAAACACATTAAGAAATATCTCTTTAGTACATTTGTTTTCATATTAAGAATTCTCTATAAATCTACGATATATAAAGATATATGCTTTAACAGGGAGGTTATAAAATGAATAATAAAAAGGATATTACGAAAAAAGCTATAGCTATCGGAACAACTCTTAGTGTTGTTGCTGGAATTGGTGTTGTTGTTTGCAATGATGGACAAGAAACTCAAGCAAAAAGTGTTGCTTCTAAGTCTATAAAAAATAGTAGAACTTCAAATTCTTCAAAGCGACCTAATTCAAACGCAAAAGAATCTTCTCCAAATATAACTGACTCTTTAGAAGAAGCGGATACAGAAACTCCAACACAGACTTCATCAGGTAGACGTAGTAGCGGAAGAGCTCCATCTTCATCATCAGGACGCAGAAAAAGTCAGGTTAAAGTTGTAGGTGGTTCAAATACAGAAACTTCTGAAGGAGAAACAGATTCAAAAAGGCCAACAGCTTCTAAATATAAAAGTGTTGAAGAGAAAAAACAACAATCTAAATCTAGAGTTCAAAGTAGTAGAGGAACTTCTACACCAAACGATGATAAAAATAAAATTATTATAACAGTTGCTACAAAATAAAAAGCACTAAGAATATCTTAGTGCTTTTTTCATCTATTAATATTTTAAATCCATACCTACAATTAAGTTTTCAAACTCTTTTTCATTTATCATTCTATCTACAATATGTCTCTTTGCTTTAAAGGCATCTCCACCTGCATTTATAATTATTTCGTTATTGTAAAGATCAATCCAGAATTTTAATCCTTCACTATCTGGATCTCTATTAACAATGATCGAATATAAAACAGTTATAAGCTCATCTGTTGTATATTCCATTTCTGAAAATTCCTTCTCTGCAAATAATAAATTATCTACAAATTCTCTAGCTGAAATATCTTTTCTCTTAAGTCTATCCATCCAATATTGATATCCTCCCTCGTCAGGATCTCTTAAGAATGATCTATTATACACGTTGTATAAAAATTCTTGCGATTTTTCTTCAGGCTCTAGTTTAATATTTTCAAGAGTAAATGTAATTTCTTTTCCATCTTCTACCTGAATTTTAATTTGAATATTTTCATAAGTTTTACATGGTACAAGACCTTTAATACTTATTTCACCATCAATAACTTCACAAGAAATATTCTCTATATCACAAGAAACTCCCATATCATTTGTTACAGTAACATCTCCTAAATCTGGAAGACTATAAGTTAACGTATCTCCTGCACCTTTAAAATCCTCTACTTTTATAGGAACTTCAAAAATTTCTTCACCATTACTGTCATTAGTTTTCTCAGTAACTAATTTGTCAACAATAATTTCCATTCTTCCTGGACCAACCTTAAAATTCTTAGATTCAACTTCAATTAAAATTTCATACTTCTTGTTATCACTGAGAAATGATTCTATATTAACAGGTGCATTTAGATTTGCTACTGATTCTATGGTATAAATTTTCTTATACTCAGTTGAAGGTATTAGTACAGAATCTTCATTACCTGTGTTATTTGTGTTTCCAGAATTATCATTATTTTCAGAATTATCCTCACTAGAAGTTTTAGTTGCTTCTTCTGGTTTTTCAGATTCACTTTCTGGCTGAGTATATGGCAATTCTTTTAAATAAATATTTAATTTATCTTCATCCAATAATGTTACTTCAGGAGGATACATCCAACTTAAAGTATAAATTTTCTTTATACTTTGTTCATCTTCCACATCAGTTATTTCAATGGTTGGTCTTATTGTTTTATAATCTAATTCAAACTCAATAAACAATGTATCATTAAAAAATCCATGTGGATTGAAAGATAATAAGAAATCGTATTCTTTAAATTTATCCGGCAAAGTTATTTCACAATCCAAAGTATTTTCTCTAAAAGCAGACAACAATGGTTTACTTAAATACTTTGTTTGACCTTTTTCTTTATAAAATATATCTAAATAAAAATCTACGTAATTAAGTATTTCTAGATCATTCTCCATATCAGTCTTAATTCTAAGATTATCTCCCGTCATAGATTCTATTCTACAATTTTTTAAAGTAATAGCCTTTGTCATAAATTGAGTTATATAATCTGGTATGTCATTTGCCCTATTTTTTATTCTAATTAAAACATCATAAACCATTTTAGGATTAAGACCAAAAAAATTAAATGTAGTTAGATCTTGTAAATTATTTAAACCTTCTATATGCTCAACAAACATAACAGGAATTTCTGGATACTTACTCTCCTGATGCTCTTTAAAATAGATTTCTAAAATATCTCCATCTATAAAAATATAATCTTTTGGATAAATAAGATGAATCTTTGCACTATGCTCTGTAATATCTGTTATATTTCCAGATGTTTCAGCAGATATAGTTTTAAAATCAACTTCCTTTTCAAATTTAACTCCACTTACTGTATACACAAGCTTTGCTGTATAATCCATTTTCATGTAACGAACAATTGCTTCTCCTGAAAACACATTACTCATTTCAGATCCAGTTTTTATAAAAGAATTTCCTGCTGGATATCCATTAGTAACTTTCCTCTTAACATATATCTCAACTTTATCCTTTTCATCAAATTCTGGAGAAGAATCATTAATTTCCCATTTAAATGTAGCACTATTTGGTTTAATAGTTTCTGGTTCAAATTTTGTTATCTGAAATTCTGCAGTCTTAAAATTTAAAGTCTTAGCTACAACAAATTTACCATCTACAACTCCATACTCCAAATATTCTGGCATTACACTTGTATTATATTTATCTTCTTCTGTAGAACCTTCTCTAGTTTTTTGTAGTTGTTGAGGTTCAATCTCTTCTTGTTTATTTTGTTGTGATTGATCCTGATTATTCTGTTGACCTCCTATATCCGTTTGAGTATTATCTCCTTCAGGAGAATCTACATCTACACCACTTTCTTCTTCAGCTCCAGGCACTCCATCTTCTCCAGGTTTACCATCTTCCTGCGTTCCATCTCCTCCAAGACCTGCTTCACCATCCTCTTCTCCACCTCCAACATCTTCTCCTAGTTTAACAGGAATTGGTAAAGTTACTGCATCACCAAACATATCATTCTTTGTTCTAAGTACAACTTTAACGTCGTATTCCTTATTTGGAACTAAGTAATCTATATCAATAGAAGGAATAGTTTTTAAATCTACTTTTTTACTAACAATCTCTGGGACACTACTTCCTCCAGATGATGAACTTCCGCTACCATCTTCTTTTGGAACACTTGGCTCCGTAATTTGCTTATCAGCATGTTCATATTGACAATACAATTTATATCCTGAGTTTTTACTTTCCTTAGGTTTTATATAAAGTTGTAATAAATCTCCATTTTCAAACTTTACGCTATCTTCAATCTTAACATCTATTACCGCTCTATTAAATTTTTGTTCCTTAACTGTTGAATTAAATTTTACAAATGGCTCTTCTTGAGATGAATCAGAGTCTTCTCTAGTTGAAAAAGTTTTAACTAAATCTTTCTTAATATAAAACTCATTAAACGTTGTATATTCTTTTCCATTTATAAGATAGACAAGTTTTACATCATATCCTCCCTTAACATCATTAGCTATATCAATACTTAATGATTTAACTTGATCTAAATTAGTATCCGCATAAAAATATGGCTTCTCTGAGTAATTAGAATCCTCCTTATTTTTTATATAAATACTAACACTATCTCCTGGAAAAAATTTAAATTTATGATTCGTAAATTCCCATTTCATATTTAATTTTAAATTTTTCTGTTTATCTGAAGATGTATATACATCAAATTTCTTTAACTCAAAATTTTTAGTTATAAATTTATCTTCCTTTAATCTCAAAGTTTTTCCATCTTTGTAAAGAACCTCATATAAAATTTTGTAATTATTATTAAGTTTAAGATTATTGAAAACAAATTTATGATTTGGATTAAATGATATAGAATCTATTCTTTCAGAAAATATTTTCTTTGGCTCTAAAGAATCATTATCCTCATCAACCAAATATATATTTAAAATTTCCCCATCTTTAAATTTAAATTTATTATCAAAACCAAACGTCAAATTCAGATTTCTTAAACTGGATAAATCTAAACTAGAATGTATTTTATAAAAATCATTTTTCTGCTTTATTGTTTTCTCAATTTTCTTCCCGCACAAATTATATACAAGTTTTATTTCATAAGAAGGTGAAACTTCTCCTGCATCTACTTCAGCTGAAAAAGTATTTGCATCAACTATTTTCACATTAGGTATACTTGAGTAATTTAAATCACTGGATTTCTTAACATATATCTTAATACTATCATCTTTTAAAAATTTCAAATCCTTATTAGAAACTTCCCACTGAACTTTAATTTTTCTGTCAAAAACCATTTTAGATTGAAGAGAAGTTATACTAAAAGGTTTAGTTTTAATATTTTTAACCGAAACTAAATTTATATCATTATCAAGTCTTGAAATTGAATAAATATTATAACTACTTCCTGGTTTTAAACAAACATCATTAATTCGAAGTTTATTTTTGTAATTATTTTCAAGATCTATTGAATGCCTCTTATAAATAAAATCAAATTCATCTTGATTACTATTTGCTAGCTTTCCATAAATATCAATACCATACATAAAAATTAAATTTTTTCTGTCATAATCAACAGTTATATCACAAGAATTAAGATTATCATTTTGGACATTCAAATTATTAGATACATATTTAAACTTCTGAGTGTATACATCTCTTTGATTAGTTGTTTTATTTTTAATATTAATTTCAAAGACATATTCATTTCCATCTACAAGTTCTTGTGATAAAAATTTTCGATTGTTTATATTTTTTAAACCGATCTCTTTATCATTTTTTTTATCTATTAACTTTATTTCCCCAATTTCATATCCTTCTAAATATTCTGAAATCAAAAAAACTTCATACTTATCCTGCTCTTTAATTATGTACAAAGGTATTTTAAATTCTTTAGAGATAACTTTTTCCATTCCTAAAGCTACTAACAAAACTACCATAAAAATAGTTGTACAAAATCTTATCCCAATTCTCCTAAATAAATTTTTCATGCTAAGTATACCCCCAATAAATCACTTAATTAAAATACATAAAATTTTTATTAGTTTAAGTTTTTTTTAATAATTTATTCATATTTAAAAAACAAAAACAACCTCTACCAAAAGATAGAAGTTGTTTCTAAATATTAATTTATATTACTAAATATAATTGTCCCATTTCCATCTAAATAATTTCTACTCAAATCAATATTAGATAGAATAATTTGAGGTTTATCAAAATCAATCCCATTTTCTTCTACATCCAAACTCGTAATTAATATATCATACTCACTTTCTTTAAGAGTATTTTCTATATATTCATCATCAAAAGCAACAATATTACTTGATATTTCAAATTCATCTTTCAAAAAGTCTTTAAACTCTCTTGCAAGCTCTATATAATTATCATCAGAATGAGTAACTATTTTAAGCATCTTTACTTCTTCAAAATTATATTTTTCAAGTTCTTTTGCTATATAATCCTTATTAAAAATATATTTTTGAAGAGTAGTGCTATCAATTCCATTTATATATCTCGCATCTCCCTTATCAAGTATGAAATCTATAAAGTTTCCCTTCGTAATCTTATTCTCTTCTTCCTCTTCTAAACTTAAAGAAACTTCTGCAATTTTTTCCTCATCTTGAAATTCATCTAAATTAAAAACCAAATTTGATGAATCATTATAGACATAATATAAATCTTTGGATTCAAAATGATTCTTTAAACTATTATATGGAACATCTAATACAAAATTAAGTTTTCCGCTTTTATATGATTCTATTGCAAATTCTCTCGTTGGAAATACTTCCAAAATAATTTCTTTATTATCTGCAAAAGAATAGACTCTCTCGTCAACTGTTTTATAATTATTGAGATAATAATATTGATTCGGTTTTAATATGATTTTTAAATTCTCATTATCTTTTTTTACAATATCATTTATAACATAAGCCCCTGTATAATTTATGTACTCATAAAAATCCTTGTAATTATGTAAATATTTAAAATCATTTCTTAAAGAGTATTTATCTTGAGTTAATGTTTTAAGAAAATTATCATCCTTCTCTTTAAGCTCAATTATAAGACAATTTCTTTTATCACCTTTAATTCCAACTTCATCAAAAGTTACTACCCCTTTGTAATACTCTTCAACTCCAACTATATTTTTTAAATCCTCATAATATATTTTCTCATCATCTTTTGATAAAATCTCTTTGAAAAATTTTACAAAATCCTTTGAAGTAATAGGATCTCCATTACTAAAATACACATCATTTCTTAAAAAAAATTTATACGTAAGTCCATTATCCAAAATCGAATATCTCTCAGCTATAGCCGAAACAATATCTCCAGAAGAAGAAAGGTTAACAAGTCCTTCAAACAAATTTCCCATAATAACATTGCTTACATAAGATTCATCAATAGAATAGGCAAGTTCATCAGGTAAATCAACAACTCCTATGGAAATTTTATCAATAGACTTATGTGTCTCTTTTTCCTGAATAACATTAAACATTAAATTAAAAATTAAAAACCCAATTAAAGAAATCATCTTAACTATTCTCATAATTTTACCCTCTAAAACTTTAAAAATATATTAAGATAATTCCAATTTTTTGGTTTTATATTCCTAATTTATCATAAATTTCATTAAATTCTTTTTCAGAAAAAGTTTCTACATCTAAACTTTTTGCCTTCTCAAGTTTACTTCCAGCATTTTCTCCATAAATAACATAATTTGTTTTCTTACTAACAGATTCTGAAACCTTAGCTCCAAGTTTTTCAAGAAGAGATTTTATTTCCTTACGTGAAAATTTTTCCATCGTTCCTGTTACAACAACTGTTTTTCCCATAAATTCATTTTCAACAATTTCTTCTGATTCTTCTTCTATAAAATTTATACCGAGATTTTTAAATCTCTCAATTTCATCAATAACTTTTTCATTTGTAAAAAATTTCAATATATCTTCAATAATTATTTCTCCAATACCGTGAATCTCCATAAGCTCTTCTTTTGTTAAACTCATAATCTTATCTAAAGTCTTAAACTTTTTTACAATATCTTTTGATGTCTTAAGTCCAACATTTTTTATCCCTAATGCGTAAATAAAATTTGGTAAATAACAATTCTTACTTTCATTAATTGAATTTAAAATATTATTTACCTTCTTCTCTTTGAATTTATCAAGAGTTAATAATTCTTCAAAAGTTATTTCATATAAATCAGATACTCTTTTTATCCCAAGCTCTTCATAAAATTGAGTTGAAATTTTATCACTAAGACCTTCTATATTCATTGCATCTCTTGAAGCAAAATGAACAATAGACTTTACAATTTGAGGTTTACATGAAATAGAATTTGTACAATAAATATGTACACCATCTTGACTAAGCTCAGATCCACAAGACGGACACATTGTTGGAATTTCAATTTCTTGAAGTTCCCCTTCACAACTAACCCCTTTTAAAATTTCAGGTATAACATCATTTGAACGTCTTATTAAAACATCTCCACCAATTTTTACATTTTTACGCTTAATATCATCAATATTATTTAAGGTGGCTCTTTTTATTGTAATTCCTCCAATATCAATGGGCTCTAAAAGAGCAGTAGGAGAAACTCGTCCACTTCTTCCCACATTCCATTCAACACCAATGAGTTTTGTAATTTCTTCAATTGCCTCAAACTTATAAGCCATTGCATACTTTGGATGTTTCACAGTATATCCCAAAATTTCTCTTAAATTAAATTCATTTATTGATATAACAACTCCATCAATGTCATAGTTAAGGTCATCTCTAATAGATTCAATTCTATTTATCTCATCTTCTATTTCATCTAAAGTTTTACAAACTTTAAACTCTGCACACTTAAATTTATTATTTTTTAAAAAATTCAACGCTTCAAAATATGTATTAAACTTCTTTCTTTCAAAATATCCAATATCAAATAAAAAACTACTTAAATTTCTCTTCTTAGTTTCATATACATCTAAGTTTCTTAAAGCTCCTGCTGCTCCGTTTCTGAGATTCTTAAGAGGAGTATCAGAATTTTTATTGTACTTTTCAAATTCTTCTTTTGTCATAATGACTTCTCCTCGAATTTCAAAAATTGAATCATCATTAATATCAAGAGGAATGCTTCTAATTGTTTTTATTTGTTCTGTTACATTTTCTCCAATTTCTCCAGTTCCTCTTGTGCTCGCCTTAACAAATTTTCCATTTTCATAAGTTAAATTTATACTAGCTCCATCAAACTTTTGAGAAACAATATATGTAGGTTCATTAAGTCCATTTTCCTTAGCTATTTCTATATTTTTATTGTACCAACTCCTAAGATCTTCAAAAGACGTAACCTTATCAAGACTCCACATTCTCGCTCTATGAGTAGACTTTTCAAATTTATCTAAAACCACGTCCCCAACTCTTTGAGTTGGAGAATTATATAAAATGTAGTTTGTTTCATTTTCTAAATTTTTCAACTCATCATAAAGCTTGTCATACTCCCTGTCGTCAATTGTTGGATTATCTAAAACATAATAATCATAAGAACATTTATTTAAATATTTAACTAGCTCATCTATTCGATTAATTTTTGCGTCCAAGTATTTCACTTCCTCATTTAAATAAATTTAATTGGAGTTTTTCCAAGTTCTAATTTTTTTACCCCATTATTATCAAAAGCAACATAAATTCTGGTTTTTCCATCGCTATTCTCAACCTTACAAATCATTCCTTCTCCAAAGGTTTTGTGATGAACTTTACGACCAATTTTAACCTCATCTTCTGAAATATCATTTTGAATTTCCTTAGGTTTATTAAAAGGAGTTGTAGGTGAAAATTTTCCAAAAGTTCTAACCTCTCCACTTGAGTTTGAAACTCTCTCTTCTCCACCAAAAGTAACATTCATAATTAAATTACTTGGAATCTCCATTAAAAATTTTGATTTTGTTCTAAAATTAGTTTCACCATAAACCATTCTCACATTTGCGTGAGTTAAATATAAAAGATTTTTCGCCCTTGTAATTCCAACATAACAAAGTCTTCTTGATTCTTCCATTTCATCAGGTTCATCAAAACATTTATTACTTGGAAAAATTCCATTCTCCATTCCAACCATAAACACAACAGGAAACTCAAGTCCCTTTGAAGAATGAATTGTCATTAAAGTTACTGCTGAAGCATTTTCATCATACTTATCAACCTCAGAAACCAAAGTAATATTCTCTAAAAATTCTTCAATTGAACATCCATAATTTAAATCCTCAAAGTTTACAGCAGCGTTAATAAACTCCTCAATATTTTCAAGTCTTGTTTGAGCTTCAGAATCCTTTGAAGTTTTAAAAAATGTCATGTATCCAACTTTCTCAAGAATAAGTTTTATAAACTCAGATGGTTTTAAATCCATCTTCTCTCTCATATCTAAAATTATTTTTGAAAACTCCTTAATAGTGTTTCCAGTTCGAGCTGATATGGTAGAAATTTCACTACAAGCAACCATAGCGTCAAATAAACTGATAGAATTTTGATTTGCATATTCAGAAAGTTTATCAACAGTAACATCCCCAATACCACGCTTAGGTTCATTAACAATTCTTCTTAAACTAATTTCATCACTTGGATTTATAATAGTTTTCAAATAGGCAATTACATCTTTTATCTCTTTTCTTTCATAGAAACGTACAACTCCAATAAGCTTGTATGGTATTTGATTCTTTACAAAAATTTCCTCAAACATTCTCGACTGAGAGTTTGTTCTATATAAAATTCCAAAATCTTTATACTCATATCCATTATTTTTAATAAGTCTAACAATTTCATTCGCTACAAACAACGCTTCTTCTTCTGCATTTGATGCTTTAAAAACCTTTATATTTTCACCTTCAGAATTTATTGGTCTTAAAACCTTATCCTTACGCCTTAAATTATTTAAAATAACTTTGTTTGCAGCATTTAAAATATTTGCCTTTGATCTATAATTTTTTTCAAGCTTAATAATTTTTGTATCTTTATAATCCTTTTCAAAATCAAGAATGTTATTTATATCAGCACCTCGCCACTGATAAATACATTGGTCATCATCTCCAACAACACAAATATTTTTGTATTTTGAAGCAAGAAGTTTAACCAAATAATATTGAGCATAATTTGTATCTTGATACTCATCAACCATTATGTATTTAAATTTAGATTGATAAAAAGTCAAAACATCTGGACATTTTTCAAACAATTCAATAGTTTTAAAAATAAGATTATCAAAATCAAGAGAATTATTTTCAAACAACTTTTTCTCATAAAGCTCATAAATTTGAGCAAATATTTTTTCCCTATACCCACTTTCTCTTGAAAGAGCTTCAATAGGTTTTACAAATTCATTTTTGTATTTTGAAATTCTTCTAATTACTTCCGAAACATCAAAATTATCCGTATTAATTTTTAAAATTTCCAAACATTGTTTAACTAAAGTTTTCTGATCAAAAAAATCATAAATCGTAAAAGAATTTGTGTACCCTAACTTTTCAATTTCTCTTCTTAAAATTCTAACACACAAAGAGTGAAATGTAGAAATCCACATATTTTCAGCAACTTCTCCAATTAAAGAACGCACTCTATCTTTCATCTCTTTCGCTGCTTTGTTTGTAAAAGTAATGGCTAGAATTTGATAACTTTTAATATCCAAATCTTTTATCATGTGAGCGATTCTATATGTAATAGTTCTAGTTTTTCCAGAACCTGCTCCCGCCAAAATAAGAAGAGGTCCTTCAATATTTATCGCCGCTTCATATTGTTCTTCATTTAAAACATTTTTTAAATCCATTTGCCTTCCCCCTAGATAGACTTTAAGATGTTTACTTCATCATCTGTTAAATGTCTATATTCACCTTCATTTAAATTTTCATCAAGAACAATTTCACAAAATTTAGTTCTCTTAAGATAAGTTACATTTCCTCCAAAAGCTTCAAACATTCTCTTAATCTGATGAAATTTCCCTTCCGTTAAAATAATTTCACACTCAGATTCTTCTTCACTTGAATTTAAAATATTTAAAATTGCAGGCTTGCATTTATATCCATCATCAATAGTAATCCCATCTTTAAATATTTCAATATGAGAAGAATTTAAACACATATCAACTTTTACAAAATATTTTTTCTCCACATGTCTCTTTGGAGATAAAACTCTATGACACATATTTCCATCATTTGATATTAACAAAAGTCCAACCGTATCTTTATCAAGTCTCCCAATTGGATAAGGATCTAAAAATTTATCTTCATCATCTATAAGTTCAAGAACCGTTCTATCAAATTTATCATGAGTTGCAGAAACAAAACCCGCTGGCTTATTCATCATTAAATAAACAAACTCCTTGTACACAACTTTCTCACCTAAAACACACACTTCATCTTTTAAAATATCAACATGAACTGCTGGCCTATTTACAACTTCTCCATTAATCGTTACCTTTTTCTGTCTTATAATTTTTTGGACTTCTCTTCGACTACCATATCCTGAATTAACAAGTAAATTATCTAATCTTTTCATCAAAACTTTTCTTCCTCCTATTTATCCTGATCATAATTTTACTACACATAAAAAAAATTAAAAAGTAGTTTGAATAATTCAAACTACTTTAAAACCCATTCTCATAATAATGAAATACTTTCGTTACATGAATTCTTGTTTCCTTTGGAAGCATAGATACATCTTCTAAAGATTCAAATCCACTTTTATCTAAAGCATTTCCCCCACAATTATAAGCAGCGATAGCTTTAACTATATCTCCTGAATATCTTTCTATCATTCCCTTTAGATGTTTTGTTCCTGCATCTACATTTTGATAAACATCATAAGGATCTTTAACATTAAATTTTTTGATAGTATTAGGCATAATTTGCATAAGCCCTATTGCTCCTGCTGAAGACACACATTGTGGATCAAAATTTGATTCTTGTTTAATTAAAGATTTAATAAGCTTTTCGTCCACACCATACTTAACAGCAGATGTTACAATAGCATCCTCTATCTTGTTGTTCTCATTTTTAGATTGAGTTTCTTCCTCTAAGCACCCTTCCTTACCTGTTATGTTAACTTTATAACTTTTTTTGTATGGAGATTCCTCTTGTAAGTTTACAACCTGAGATAGCGAAAATATCTTCTTATTAATATCTGAAGCTGAGGAAATAAATGGTTTACCTATAAATCCTATTTGAGATATTAATAATCCGACGGCACACGCTTCTGCAACACTTTTTATACCCATATATTAAAAAATTCCTCCTAAAATAATTTTTATTAGGGTTAGTATTTTAAAAGGAATTTATTCATACTAAGAAGTTAAGTTACTTTGAACTCATACACTCCATAATCTTCATAGCTACAATTTTTATATTCACTTTTAGTTAAAACAAGAAGCTTATAGTCTCCTGCCTTAAAAGGTATAAAACTGTACGTATTTTTTCTACTATAAGTTTGAACCCTTCTCCATTGTCCCTGATCCATTAAATAAAATTCATATCCAATATCTCTTCCACCTTGTGTATTAACAACAAAGAATATTGAGTTATTAACAAGTAAGTCTTCATCCTTTGCTTCACATATAATTTTCGTTCCCGTTACTGGCAAAGCATCTTGAACATATACTTTAACTTCTTTTTTCGTATCATATTCAAGCTTTGAATCTTTATTTCTGGCCATAACACTTAAAGTGTATTTACCTTTAATAGTTGGTACATACTTATAAACAATATCTTTTATAAAAACAGTTTCATCTATAATTTGATCATCTATAGACAAAATATATTTTACCAAAATATTTTTAGTATTTTGAGCAACTATATTAAATATTAATGGCTCACCAACTACATAACACTCTTGATTTTTATATAAAATATAATCAATCTTTGCCGGATAATAATCCCAAACTTTAAAATGAAGAATTGTAGAAGCGTCATATTCCTGTACAGAAAATGTATCTTTAACTTTTATTTCAAGTTCATAATACCCAGATTCTTGTGGCATAAATGTTAAGAAATTTTTATCTCCATAATCAATAAATCCAATTTCTTTATTCTCTTTTGTTATAACAAAACTATATTGGAGTCTTAGTCCACCTTCTGCTTTTACAATAATTCCAATTGGTTTATTTTTAACGTGCTTCTCATAGGAATCTATTTGAACATCTAAAATTTTTACAACTTGAGAAATATAAGGCAATACCTCAAATTCAAGATCTGAAAACACATCATATCCATGAGAGTTACTCTCATCTTTTACATATACAGTTGCCTTATAATTTCCTGAAACCTTTGGTGTCCATTGGTAAAAATTTTCTCTTAAATATCCACTTTCCTCAATAAAAGGTTCATCATCTGTACTGGGACCATTTATAACATATTTAAACATCAAATTTTTTCCGCCCTCAACTTGAGCATTAAAAATTACAGGATGTCCAGTATAATGAGGTGAACTTAAATCTGCTGAAAACTCCATTATATTTATTTCATTATACGGCTTTACTTGATACAAAATAACTGCTCTATCATCATAGTTATTAATCGAATACAAATCCTTAACTAAAACTAAGAGCTTAAAATCTCCCGATCTTTCTTCAATAAATGAAACCATACTTTTTGTTGAATAATCTTGTATCACATTTATGTTTCCATTATCATCAATTATCAAAAATTTATATAGTACAGTTTTTCCCTCTTCATTATTAACTTCACACTCAAAAATTAACTCTTCTCCTGATATTAATTCACTTGTTAAAGTTTTAAGAGAAGTTATTTCAATCTTGGCCGACTCATAAACATAAAATTTTATGGTAGAAAAATCATCAAAATTATTTTCAGAATCCTGTTTCTTACACTGAACAAGAATTTCTTTCTCACCAGTTTCATTTAGAGTTAAAATAAGTTTCTCATCGGACGTATAGTCCTTTAAAAGCTCCCATCCATATTGTCCATTTATCCAAAATTTATATAAAATCGGTGAATAAATCGAATCAACTGTTAAACATAATTTATCTCCAACTGTGTAGCATTCTTTATCTAGATTTATAGACTTTATTATTTTTTCATCTTCAAAATTTTTCCCTATTGTATAATCTACTCTCCCAATATAATCGAAGGCTTTTTTACTTGAAATTTTTTTAGCTTGAACCATAACTATGTAGTTGCCATACTCTTCTGGTGTCCACATCGTTTCCTTCTTTGTGGAAAAATCTTGTATAGTATACCATACTCCATTTGTTCCAATACAAAATCTAAATATCATATCCTCTTCATCACATACAACACTTATCTCTATCGGAACATTCTTATCCTGCGGAGATGATAAACTAAAATTTAATTCTAGCTCATTCACCATTTATCCCCCTTACGACTTGTCAACTTCAACTTAACTCTTTTATTCAAAATTTCTAACTCAAAATTTAAAATAATTTTACTAAAACGCATGTACTAATTATACTTTATTTAATAACCAATCTTCAACTAAAAACGATATAAATTTACCAAAATTTAGCATAATCTATTTTATTTAAATAAAGTGGCGTTTCCTGTAGTCTTAATTTTCTTAATCTT
The DNA here is from genome assembly GCA_017889345.1 of Clostridiales bacterium. Taxonomy (GTDB): domain Bacteria; phylum Bacillota; class Clostridia; order Clostridiales; family Clostridiaceae; genus Dwaynesavagella. The sequence continues at coordinate 15,375 of JAGHEJ010000003.1, forward strand.
GTCAAGATTCCTTAAAATTCCATCTTCTAAATTTAATTCCAAAGAAACATTACATGCAAAAGATACAAACTCTTTATATTTTTTACATTCATCAAGCTTCAATATTAAAATCTCTTTATACTTTTTTGACTTCAAAAATTTTTCATTTTCGTAAAGATTCTCAAATCTCAAAATTTCATTTTCATATTTTTGCTCTATAACATCAAGATAATTTATTTTAAATTTAAGTACATCTTCCATAGAAAATCTGTGGATATATGTCAAAACATTTATTCCATTGTTTTTTCCTGAAGAAAATTCCAAATATATAGAATGCTTATTATAAATTTTTAAATGATTCTTTGAAAAATCCTTCAAAAAATATTGTACAATATTTTCTCTATAATTCATTCCTTTACAATTTAAAGCTTCACAAATAAATATCAAATTATCTTGAAGAGAAGTTTCCCCAAATATTTCTGAAATAAATTTCACAAACAAATTATAAACGTCATCTTCAAAATACTCCTCAGTCGATATTACCAAAAGATTCTCTTTCTTTGGAGGAAATCTTTTATACCCACGTGAAAATATTTTGTCAGAACTTCCAACAACTCCAAAATAATCAAGAGAATATCTTCCAAAAACGCATCCAACAAAATAACTCATAAAAGATTCTACAAAAGATTTTTTATCCACTTTTCTAATAGAAATATTTTCATTTTCTACAAATTCAGAAACCTCATCTTTAAATCCATATATCTCTTTAAAAATTTCATTGATTCGGATTTCATTTCTCTTAACCTCATCAAACATAAAGTCAACTTCTTTCTTGAAATTCATAAAAGAACTTTCAAGTTTTGAATCAACTTTAAAATAAATTGCAGGGTGAGTTTTAAAATCCCATGAAGTCTCATAAAAATCCCACTCTTTTTTACACAGATAAATATTTCTGTTACATAAAAAATTAATCTCATCTAAATATGAATCATCAATTATAATTGGAAGATCTCCAATATTTCCAATTTGAAAATTTACAGTAGGAGCGATGGAAGATAAAAGATAAAAACAAACATTTGAACAAAGAAATGACAAAATATATTTTTCATATTTATCGTCAGGAAAAATTGATGAGCCAGAAACATCAAATATAAATCCATAATCTTTATATCTAACGCCAAAATTTTTAAATCCAAATAAAGACCATGTAATACCTTTTTTAAAATAATACTTCCTATTTTTAATAACAAATTCTGGATCTGTAATTTTGGGATACTTATCTCTAACAAATTTAATTAAATTTTCCCCAGCATTTTCATACTTAACTACATACTCATTGTTTCCATACCATTTTCTATAATCTCCGCCCTTGTTATATGGAAACCATTTTTTATCAATCTTTTCAAGCTCCTCATGAGAACGGCAATCAAATTCTATATCATCCTTGTTTAACTCATACCAATATCTAATGAAATTTTTATTATCAGTTGTTGCCATCCCTTGTTTTGGTTCAAAATATTCTTTGAGAGGTTTAAACTCTCTAAACACTTCTCTTGCTCTATCACTTATCCAATAATTTAAAGGAAATCCTGGAACATCATAAAAGGATTTTAACTTTATTTTTGAATTTCTATTTTTCCTAACAGGAAATTGTAAAAGTTCTCCATCACTATTTAAATCTTCATATTTAACATAGTTATATACACCTTCATAATCTTCCATAAACTTCTTCTTGAAAATCGTAGCACTTGTTCCAAAAGCAATAGACATTACGTTGTTGTCCATATGTAAAAGAGAAATTATCGTATTATTTTCAAAAATACATTTTCTAAGTTTCTCAAACTTGTATAAAAACATCCATGACTGCATTGTAAGCATTACATTAAATCCATTTTCATATGTAAGTTCAAATCCTCTTTCAATAAATACCGAAAACAAATCCATCTTACTATTTGGATAATGTTCTTTTAAATAAAGAGTAAGTTTTTCACTCATTCCACGACTACTCATGTATGGAGGATTTGTTATTACAATGTGATACTTACTACTTAAAAGTTTTGCTGTGTTAATAATTTTTCTTAAACAATCAATTTCGTATTCAGAAATTATCTCACTACATTTCTCTTCAAGAAAATCAAAATCAATTTCTTTTGAAGATAATAATGACCCATACTCTTTAGAGTCCATAAACAAATCTAAAAGATAAATTAAATCCTCTCTTAAACCTTCTTCAAGATTTATAGTTTTTCTTACAACACTTTCATAAATCTCATTACTTTCAGCAATTGGATAGAAATTAAATTTCAAATTCTTTTTTATGAAAAATTTTCTGTACTTACTTCTTCCTTTCATCATCAAAGCAAAGTATGCAAGTTCATACGCCCTATCATCAATATCAATTCCGAACAAATTATTTTCAAATATTAAATAAGGAATTTCACTTTCTAAATATCCATTTTGTTTATAAATTTCAAACAAAATATCAAAAGCATAAACAAGAATGTGTCCGCTTCCCATACATGGATCAATTATTTTTATCTCATCTGGAGAAATATTTTTAAACTCATTTACTCCTGTAACATTAGTTTCTACATAATAATTAAGCTCACATGGAAATTCAAAATCCTCATTGTTTTCTTTATAAAATTTCCCCAAAGAATTTTCAACCATATACTTTACAATCCATTTAGGAGTAAAAATTTGAGTAACTGAAGGGATATTTTCCTTAGAAATTTTTATGTTCTGCTTTAACTTCTTAAAAATTTCATCCTTCTTTTCGATTATGTAATATTGATAAAGCCACCCTATAATTTCCACATTGTCATAAAAATAATTTTCATCAATGTCTTTAATAATTCTTCTTATAAAACTATTTTTGTTTGAGAGACTTACAGGAAACAAAAGATTTATATAATCATTTGTCTTCTTAAAAAGTCCTGGCAAAATATCATTTAGAGCATCACACTGTTTTATGAATAAATATTTAAATAACTCATCAATTTGATTTTTTCGTCTAAGAGATGACACATACTCTTCATCAATTTCAAAATCCAAATCATTAAAATATGTAATTATATCTGGTTCACTTTTATCTTGATTTACAGAAGATAAAACCCTAATTCCTGAAGGCAAATAATCATTTATTTCCATAAATCTAATTGCAATTATTCTATTAAACCAGGTGTAGGCAACCTCTTCAACAATAAAATCAAAACCTTTTTCCTCGATTTTTTTAACAAGGATTTCTCTTTTCCTTAAATCATCACCATAAATTTTAAAAGTTTGTAGATTTCCAAGTTCATACTCTTCATAATTTTCATCTTTAGATATGCTTTTCTTTATTTCATCTTTTGTAATTCCAATAAGTAAAAGCTTGTCTGTAATTTCTTTTATTAAACTTTTTCTAGCCCAAACTGAGAAATTTTTAATAATACTTTTGTTCATATCATTAATTAATCCTTTAATTTTAAAATTTTATCTTTTAAAAATATTGCCTCCATTTTTACGCCATAAATATCAAATAAACTATTGCACTTTTGAAGTTTTTCTTTAAGTTCACCAATTAAATCTAAACTTACAAATCCCATAATCTCTTTATCAATAAAATCAATTACGTATTTTAAATTAACTTCTATCATTTCTCTATGTAAATTTAAAAAATCATTTATATAAACTTTAAGTTTTGAAATATTTCTATATGGAGTTTCACTTTTCAAAATTTTTTCAACACTTAAATAAATCTCTAATAATTTCTCATCTTCAATAAAGTTTTTATCTCTCTTAAAAATTTCAAAGATTTTTATCCCTTTATTGAAAATATCAAATTGAACATTCTTATAAAAATTATAAATCACTTCAAACTTTTCAAAATCTTCTATAATATCCTCATTATTGTTTAAAATTTCCCCAAATTTATTAGAATCGCTACTTATTAAATCATCTATAATTCTATCTAATTTTTCTACAATAACTTTTCCTGGATACAATTCATTTTTGTTAAGTATAACTTTAATATCCAAAATCTTAAGTTTTAAATTTTCCAAATCATTTTTACATTCATTTAAAAAATCTTGAAAGTTATTAAACAAATATTTCTTGTTAAACATCTCAGAAAACATTCTTTTATAGAAATTAAAATCTTTTTGACTTATATCATTTATCCTTTTAATTTCAATTTTGTTTTCAAAACTTTTTGTGTTTATCATAGAAATTATTTCATCAAAATTAAAATTACATAAAACTTTCCCAATCTTTAATAAATATAAAATCCCAAATACAATATCAACTTTATTAAATCCATAAGGAATATTTCTAAAGTGAAAAATTATCTCAGAAAATTTAAGAATATTACTTTCATTTATAAAATTCATAAGCTCATTTAAAAACAAAGAGTTTAACCTAACATTTTCATTTAATTTATCTTCATCATTAAAAATATCAATTAGTTCCCCAAAAGAAGAAACACATCTATTTACATATGTAAATTTATTGAACCTACAAAATATAAGTTGATTAATAGAGTTTTTAAAAATATCCTTAGCATCAGAGAAATTTGTATTTAATTTTTCACCATTTACAAACACATAAGAATTTTTAATTGAGTCACAAATTAAAACTCTTATTCTATCTAAACGATTTTTAATTTCTATCTCTTTGTTTTCTAAAATTTCATTAAATTTATCTTTAAAATTAGTTTTATTGTACTTTAAAAATTTCTCTAATTTCAAATACAAATTAATTTCTTCAACTAAATTTTTATCATCATTTAAATAAACAATAACGTTATTTTCAATACTAGAAATAATTCTTACTGAATCAATATTAAAATTTTCATCATAATTAGTTGTTAAAATTTTTACCCCAATTAAATTTTTAGAGGAAGTCTTATAATTAATTTCATCTAAGATTTTGTTTATAGAAAAACTTACTTTGTTTTGATATTTAATTTTAGAGATGCTCCACAACTTATTAAATATTTCATCACACAAAAACTCTTTTATCTCATTAACTTCAACACTAGTTCTAATAATTTTATAATTTATATCTCTTTCAACTTTTGATAGAAAATAAAATTTATCCCCATCATTATTTACAAATCCTTCGTTTACTAACTTCTTTAAAGAATCATTTATATCTCTCTTGATATTACTTTTCTCTCTAAGATCTAAAATCATCAAAGATGAAATTGTATCGATGGTTGGAACAATATTGGGAACATACTTTATTAGAAACAAAATCTTTAAAATGTTTATATCAAAAGAATTTAAAATCTTATAATCTTTAAGTATGGAAAAAATGTATTGATGATTATGATCTATATAATCAGATATTGGCTCATAAAACATATAAAATGGCACAACATTATTTAAATCAAAATCTTTAAAATCACTCAGAATTTTTTGAAAGAAATTTATAAGACTTCTCTCTCCCTTTGAAACGTCATCACTTATAACATTGTTCTTCGTCATAAAATAAATAACATCTCTAAGAAGATTTATTTGGTAAGAAAGAAATGGATATGTAAAAACAAATTCATCTTTGTCCATACTTGAAGCATCAAAATCCGATATTAAATCAAATTTCAAATTATTTTTTATAAAAAATTCTCTATCTTCATAAACCTTACGAAGTCTTTCTATTGAGGAATCTTTCTTAAGAAGTAATCTTTTCCCTAAAACCTCATCAATATTTACACTTGATAAATAGAATTTATTTGAAAATCTTCCTTGAATCTTGGAGAAATCATATTTTTTATCATTTGTCATAGATAAAATATCCACATGACTTGTAACAATTACAAAAGCCTTTCCATTACATTTGTTTGAAAGCTCCTCTACAATTGTTTGAAGATTCAAAATCTTATTTACATCTCCAGAAATAAATTGAGATACCTCATCTATCATGAAAACCACATTGTGATTTTCTCCTTTTTCATCTATGTAATCCTTAACCTTCTGAGAAAATTTCTCAATGTTCATCTTATAATTCTTTTCAACATCTGAAAAATATTTTTCGCTTCTTTCTTCATCAAAATTTTTAACAACACTTAAAGCTTTAACTACATCATCTTTATAAAAGTAAAACTCATCTCTAACATCTTCCCAAATATGATTTGATAATCTCAAAAATTGAGCTTTGAAACTATAAAACAAATCCTCTTTTACAAGTTGCTCTTCAAACTCACAAATAAATCCATATTCTTTGGAATATCCTCTCATAAAATTAAATTGATTCACAAAAATATCCAAAATAGAATCATTCTTTCTATTTTTAGAATCAATATTAAACAAAATCACATCTTTTGAAATCTTAGAAATTTCAAACAAATCATTTTCAATATTTTTAAGACAAGGATTATTTTTAATCAAAACATTAAGATTAATATTTTTCAAAATATAATACAAAATTTTCAAAAAATGAGATTTACCACTTCCAAAAAAACCAGAAATCCAAAATCCAATTCCATCATTTTTATTTAAAATGGTATTCCTATAACCATCAACAAACTTCTTAATAAAGGAAAAAATTTCTTCAGTTACAACATACTCCTCAATTTCTACAAATTCATTTTCCTTATTATCAAAAACCTTAACAACACTTTGAATATCTCTCTCAATATTTTTTACAAATATATCTTTAACAAACATATGCCCTCTTAAAAAATGACAACTTATAAAAATTATAAGTTGCCATTTTTGAAATTAAAATTATAATCTTTTCTCAAGCTCGCTCTTTAAGTCTTCAAATCCTTTTTTACCTAAAAGAGCAAACATATTTTTCTTGTAGCTTTCAACACCCTCTTGGTTAAATGGATTTATCGCTGACAAGTGACCACTAATAGCACAAGCTTTTTCAAAGAAATAAATCATATAACCAATATTGTAAGCATCTATCTTTGGAAGATTTACAACCATATTTGGAACACCACCATCAACATGGGCAAGTAAAGTTCCTTGGAAAGCTTTCTTATTTACAAAATCAACAGTTTTTCCAGTTAAATAATTTAAACCGTCAATATCTCCATCCATTTCTTTTATAGTAAGATCCTTTAATGGAGATTGAACATTTATAACTGTTTCCATTAAATTTCTCATTCCATCTTGAATATATTGTCCGAGAGAATGTAAATCTGTAGATAATGATACAGAAGATGGATAAATTCCTCTCTTATCTTTTCCTTCACTCTCTCCAAATAATTGTTTCCACCACTCATTAAAGAATACCAAAGCTGGCTCATAAGAAGCTAAAATTTCAGTTGTATATCCTTTTCTATATAAAATGTTTCTTATAGCTGCATATCTACAACAATCATTTTCTAAAACATCATCATTATCAAAATCTTTAACAGCATCTTGAGCACCTTTCATAAGGCTATCAATATCAACACCAGAAACTGCAATCGGTAAAAGTCCAACAGGAGTTAAAACAGAAAATCTTCCACCAACATCATCAGGAATTATAAAAGTTTCATACCCTTCAGCATCAGAAAGGCTCTTAAGAGCTCCTTTTTCCTTATCCGTTGTAGCAATTATTCTTTCCTTAGCTCCTTCTTTTCCATATTTATTTTCCAATAATTCCTTGAAAAATCTAAAAGCTAAAGCCGGCTCAGTTGTAGTTCCTGACTTAGAAATTACATTAACATAAATATTTTTATCTTTTACAAACTCTAATAGATCGCTTAAATAAGTTGAACTTATGCTATTTCCTGCAAAAAATATTTGAGGACCTTTTCTCTCATCTTTACTTAAGTAGTTAAAAAATGTGCTATTCAAAGATTCAATGCAAGCTTTAGCTCCTAAATATGATCCACCAATTCCTATTACAATTAAAACTTCTGCTTCATTTCTAATTTTTTCAGCAACTTTCTTAAGTCTAGCATACTCTTCTTTATCATAGTCATTTGGTAAATTAATCCAACCTAAGAAATCACTACCAACACCAGTCTTAGTTTTTAAAAGTTCATTAGCTAGTTTAACTTGAGGAGATATTGTTAATAGCTCTTCATAACTTATATAATTACCTAGCTTACTATCATCAAATTTTAATTTTGAAAAAGACATATGTATAACACCCCTTAAGATTTTTATAATAAACATACTTATTATATGTTTAATTCAAATTATTATATATTATTTTAAAATAACCTTCGTTAAAAACAGAGTAAACAAAAAATAGATAAAAACTATTAAAAATGCAAATGGAAGTATAACCTTATAGGCAGACTTTACCAACAACCAAAAATCTTGTTTATCCATATCAAATTTTTCTTGTTGCTCTTTAAATTTTTTATCCTCCGGATTTTTCTTTAAAAACATATCAACCCTTTATCCTCTTAAAAATATTTCCTTAACAATAATTATAATTTAATTTAAACAAAAAACACAACAAGAATTTAGATATATAAAAAGTTGATAGAACTATTCTCCATCAACTTACCTTTTTAACCTATATCAATTGTGCTTAAAATATTTTTAAGCTTAATATTTACAACCTTATTATTTGGCATATCTATTTTTCGTAAATACTGACCATTTACAACTATACTCCAACTAGGATTTAAATTTATTTTAATATTACTCATAAAGGATGAAATATAAAAATCAACTGAATTATTATTTACAATTTGAGAATTATCAAAATTTAAAGTAATATCCGAAAATAATCCATTTGCTTTAACGTATAAAAGATCTGTTGAAACATTATCAATTACAACTTGAGAAAATCTTTCCTTGACAAATACATTATCTCTACTATCTTTAAATACTCCCTTTTTATTAACTAATACATTTGACTTAACAAACATCATATAAAGTCCTACCAAAATAAATGCAATAGACAAAATAACTTTTATAGAAATTCCCAAATAATATGGTAGCATTAATAATATTAATAAATATCCAAGCCATTTTATCTTTGAAATTTCTGTAAATGTATTTCCTATATATACAAGCAATATGGCTATAGTTATATTTATAATTCCAAAGAATCCAATATAAATAATATCCATACTCCAAAGTATAAATATTATCCCTAATAATATAAACAATAAGCCCCTAGAAAAATATTTATCATTTAAATTCACCAATAACCAACTCCAAATTTTAAAATCATTTTTATTGTCTACCCATTCTTGACTAATTTATTTTCTCCCTTACCTTTAAATTTAATCATAAATCTAAAGACTTTTATATTAATAACAACAAGAATTAAGATTGTTAAAATCATTATAAAACACAATACAATTTCATTTAACAAATTATTTGATAAATTTACAATACTTAAAAATGGTGTAAATAACGGAAAATATACTAAATTTTTCAAGAAATAACTTTGTGGTAATTGTAGAGATAAAATTGAGATAAAATATGACAATGAAATCATAAAAATAACAGGAATGGATGCAATAGATAAATTTTCAGTTTTATCAATAATAAAACCTATAAACAAGAAAATAAGACTATAAATTACAAATCCAAATACAAAATACAAAATATATCTAAAAATAAACACATAATCAAATCGTATTATACTCGTTATAAATGGAAATTTTAATGAGTTCAACAAACTTAAAGTTAAAAATAATACCGATAAAAAATAAACAATTTGAATAAACGCAACTAACGTTACTCCAATTATCTTACCTAAGATTATATTTGATAATCTAACTTTAGTCAAAAGAATTTCTACTATCTTTGAATTTTTTTCAATGTTTGAATTTAAACTCAAAAATTGTCCATAAATTACAAAAATCATATAAGACATCATCATTAATATAATTGGAAGAGCAAACTTTTTAAATATATTTATGATTTTATTGTTATTTAATGACATATTTTCTATTTTATATTTAACCAAAATATTTTCTAGTTTGTCTTTGTCTATATTTAAATTTTCATCAACCCATTTGTTAAAAATAAATCTATCTAATACAAATTTAATTTCCGGAAGATCTATTGAAGTTATAATTTCTATATTTTTAGAATTATTAACAAATACATAACCATCAACAATTCCCTGTTTTAAATCCTCATTTAATTTATTTTTTGATGTATTTTCCCCTAAAAATTCAAAATAATATTCTCCATCTATAAATCCAGAGTCCTTTAAACTTTTCATATATATATTTAAATCTAAATGATTATCAAAAATATAATTTTTATCGTCAACTAAATAAATTAAATATTCTTTCTTATGATTAAAAACATTTAATTTGAAAATTAAATCAGGTAGTAAAACTCCAAATAAAATTAAAATAGTCATAACAAGAGTAAATATTTTAAAAAAACCTTTAGTTACAATATCTCTAAAAGTATAGCCAGCTATTATCAAAGTTTTCTTAATCATACTAATCACCAGCCATATCTAAAAAAATTTCATGTAATGATCTATATTTAAGAGTAAAACTTAAAATTTTCACTCTATTATTAAACAATATATTAATTATTGAGTTAGATATATTTTCACTAATCAAATCAATTTCATATAAATTGTTGTTCCTAGTAATTTTTATAACACCATATACATTTAAATCTGGTAAATTTCCTTCAATTTCTAAAACTAATTTCTTTCGTCCATATGACTTTTTAATCTCTAAAAGATCTCCTTCTAATACTTGATTACCGTTTTTCATAATAGAAATTCTCTTACAAAATTCTTCTGCATAAAACATTTGATGAGTTGAAAAAAGTATATACTTTCCCTTTTTCATAAATTCAACAACTATATTTCTTAAAATTTCTGAGTTTATAGGATCAAGTCCACTAAATGGTTCATCAAAAATAATAATCTCTGGATCATGTATTATTGTTGATATTATTTGTACCTTTTGTTGATTTCCCTTCGATAAGGTATCCAATCTCTTATTTAAATAACTATCAATTTGAAATCTTTCAGCCCAATAAGAAATTCTCTTTTTACATTCACTTAGTTTAAATCCAGATAATCTTGAAAAATATATAAGTTGATCTTTAACAGTATTTTTATAATAAAGACTCTTTTCTTCAGGTAAATATCCTATTTTAGTTTTAATGGTGCTTAAAGGATTACCTTTAAACACCACTTGTCCATCATCTTTAGATATTATATTTAAAATCATTCTAATCATAGTCGTTTTACCTGCACCATTTCGTCCTAAAATTCCATAAACTTGTCCCGGCTCAACTCTAAAATTCACATTATTTACAACTCTTCTTTCACCATAAGTTTTACATAAACCATTAACAATTAAACTCATAATACACCATAAATCTATTGAGTTATATCAATTCCATAATTTTCTTTGTAATAATCAATAATTGTTTGCTCTGCTTCTGGAATTTCTTTCTCTTGGAAATAATATCTCTTATTTGTTAAATCTTCTTGTACACTTTGATCAATTTCCGCTTGCTGTTTTTGAAGGTCTCTAAATCCTGTTTGCTGAATAAGTCCTCCAACAACTCCTGCAACTAATGCTCCACTCGATACAAGTCCAGTTACAATAAGTGTTTTATTTAATGGATGTTGTGATTTTTGTATCTCAAGTTCTCTTTGGTTCTCTAAAGTTTGTAATCTTTGAGATAAACTAGCTAAATTTTGTGAGGTTGATGGTAATCTTGATGGAGCTGTACTTATTCTACTTCCAGTTGAAATACTTGAACTTATACTTGAAGTTCTATTTGGTAAAGTATTTCTTCCACCAATATTTCTATTTAAATTAGATCTAGTAGCTCTACTTACAACACTTCCAACTCTACCCATACTTGCACTTGCTCTATCTCCAGAATATACACAAGGCATAGTAACACATAAACTCGCAAGAGTTCCCAAAGATATCGCCTTATTACGTTCTATTTTAAATTTTAATTTATTCCCCATAATTCTACTCTCCTGTACCGATATTAAATCCTGGAGTTGGTTTACTTTGCTCATTTTTTTTCATAGGATTTTTATATTTATCTGGTAGTGGAACTCCCCATTTAGCAAATAAATCACTCATATACTTTTCTCTCTCATCATAAAAAGAATTATAAGTTCTTTCTACAACATCCTCATATGTTTTCTTAGTTTGATTATATTGATCTTGAGTTAAACCAAGTCCAACAGCTGTACCAATAACGCTCACACCTGCAACTCCTAATGATATACCTGCTAAAACTTTCTCTCCTCTACTTGGAGTATATCTAACTGATGATGTAGGTAAAGAAGTTGAAGGCAACCTACTTCCTGAAATTCCTCCAGCATTTAAATTTGTAGTATTTAATCGTGGTGTATTAATTCTACTACTAGCTATACTACTAGATGCTCCAGCAACTCTAGGTAAAACTCTTGGTCCAACAGATGCTTTTACTACAACTCCACCACTTCCTATAGCATTTACTACCATAGGAGAAGCTGCCAACATAGCAATGCTTTTAGACAACTTTTTCCTAATACCCCTGTATGACATATATCCTCCTAAAACATTTAAAACATTAATTAATATTTAAGATTTTAGTTTTTAATAGATTATCGTGTAAAAATAATAATTCTTTACATTTACCAAAATTTTTTTGTAACACTACGATGTTACATAAATAATATAAAATTATTAATAATTTTTTAGAGGTTTATTATGCAAAACTTATCAAACACTATTCAATCGAAGATAAACAATATAAATTCAACTATGGAAGAGATTTTATTTAATGAATTATTACTAACTCTTCATGAAATCAAAAAAGATTTTACCAACAATTCTACTGAAGATTTTAAGAAACATTTAAAAAATCTTGATACTCTTCAAACTACAAAGAAAAATATAACCTCATATATAGAATCCTACAATCAAAATTTAATTCAATCAAGTAGTGAAGATGAGAATTTAGAACTAGAGCCTACAATTTCAGTTTCATCAAACGCCACCCAAGAAATGGATTTTGAACAAGATAAAGACAAAGCATCTTTCTTTTCAAATATATCAAGCAATGAGTATTATTTCTCAAATCTTAACGATAACTACGGAGAAATTGATGGAAAACTAAATCTTGAATATTCTCTTACAAATCTTGAAGATTACAAATTTTTTTCAATGAGAATTAGAGGAATTAAATTATTTGATAATATTTTTCTAGGTAGAACCATTAATGAATCTATGAGTAAATTATTATCTTTTTTATTTATGTTAAATGAAAAACCTTTCATAGCTTTATGTGAAAAAGATACAAAATATTTTTCAACCTCTCCTTCTAAACTTAAAAGACCTACTACTTTAAAAGAAGGTAAATATTATTTTGAATCAAATCTAGATGAACAAGAATCAGCAGAAATGCTTAAAACATTTTTAACTCATATTAATGTAAATTTAAAGGCTTGTAAAATTCTTTTAACTTGTTCTTCAACAAAAGAAAGTGAATCATATATCACCTTTGTATTTTAAATAATAGTAAAAATCAAGGGCAACATTTAAATGATGTTGCCCTTTATATAAGCTAATATTCAATATCCAATATACATATACTATTATCGTCTAAGAAGTAATAAACAAATTCTACCATAAAATCATTTTCAAGTCTAATTCTTATTCTATAATATACGTTTCCTAAAAAATCAAAAACATCCCTATATGTATACTCAACAATATCAAAGTTTAAAATATCTTGAACTTTTTCTAAAAATATTTCTTCATCTCTAAACCTCTTACTCAAAAGAGTATCTAATACCTCCACTATTTTTCCCCCTTATTGAACGTAGTAAAACAAAACTAATTGCCAAGTATAAATAAAACATCTACTACGATTTTAATTTATTATATAGATATATATAAATTTTTACAATACCTTACTATTCTAAAATCATTTGTTTTTCTACTGCGTTACTTTCTTGCTTACCTTTTAAAACAGATACTAATTTAAATCCAAATTCTAATGCCGATCCAGCACAATTAGATGTTATTATATTTTTGTCTTGAACAACTTTTTGTTTTAGATATATACCATTCTTTATAAACTGTTCAAATCCTTCATAGCAAGTAAAACTATTATTTTCTAAAATTCCAGCATTTCCCAATATAACTGGAGCTGCACATATAGCTGCAACATATCTATCGCTTGAATAAAAATAATTTATAATTTTATAGATTGGCTCAAACGCTTTTATGTTATCTACACCTTTAACGCCACCTGGAAAAATTATCATTTTGTATTCTGAAAACTCTAAATTATTAAAAGTCTCATCGCATATAATTTTTACATTATGAGCACTCATAACTTCTAAAGAATCTGTTATAGACACTGTAGTAATTTCAATACCTGCTCTCCTTAAAACATCGACAATAGCAATTGCCTCCATTTCTTCAAAACCTTCTGCTAAAAATATACAAGTCTTTATCATAAACTCTTCTCCTATGTTAATTTAATATTAATATATAAATAATTCCTAAATTATGCTATAATATTTAACGTTACATGTTATGTTGCTTTGGTTTTCCATATAAAATTAAACATATTCTTCTCCTACTTTTACCTAGAACATATCATGTAACTCTTACTAAATCCCACTGGAACCAAATCCATTATTTCCTCTCTGAGTATCTAAATTCATTTCGTTAATTTCCGTTAATTTTACTTTGTATATTGGTTTAAGAACCATTTGAGCTATTTTCATTCCCTCTTTAACTACAAAATCTTTCTTTCCATGATTTATTACGATAACTTTAATTTCTCCTCTATATCCCTCATCAATTGTTCCCGGAGAATTTAATAATGTAATTTGATGATTTAGTGCAAGACCACTTTTAGGTCTTATTTGAATTTCTGTATCTTTAGGAAGCTTAAGACTTATTCCTGTTCTTATTAACTCACTCTCTCCACTTTTAATTATTTTCTCTTCGATAGAGAAAATATCCATACCTGCATCTCCATTATTTGCAAATTCTGGCATTTTAGAATTTTTACATAACAATTTAATCTCCAATTCGTACATAGTATACTTCCTTTTCTAGTGATTTCCTTTTTTATATTATAGACCTATTTAATATTTTTTTAAACATCTAAAAATTATAACTATTTTAAAAATCCACCGGTATTTCCTGAAGATAATTGTTTAACATCTATACTAAAGTTATTTACTCGAACTTCGATACAATTATCAATAAATTTTACACTATTTACGTCAAGATCTAAATTTAAATTATTAAATGAACGTAGCAAATCTTTTACGAAAAATTTTATAGGAATATGTTCAATATTAACTCCCGGAAAAACTGAATTTATAATCTTAACTTGTACATACAATAGATTCTCTTTCAAATCTTTTATATTAATTGATACATCCCCAACTTCAAAAGATCCTATAAGTATGTTTTTTATATAGATAGCTTGACTAATATCAATCCCCGAAATAGAAAAACTATCTGTCTTAATAAAATCTTTTATAAAAGACATTATGTCATCTCCTGAAAGTTTTAGTGTTGTTTGTGTAAGTTTCAAAAATACTCCTCCTTTATTTTTTTGTTTTACCTTATTGGTAGTGCTTTTAACAAAAATATTTTCTGCAACTATGTGTATGTATCCATCACACA
Organism: Clostridiales bacterium; assembly: GCA_017889345.1. Lineage (GTDB taxonomy): Bacteria > Bacillota > Clostridia > Clostridiales > Clostridiaceae > Dwaynesavagella. The sequence continues at coordinate 30,889 of JAGHEJ010000003.1, forward strand.
GCTTAACTTTAGATATTTTAAAATCTATATTTTGATTTTTTATATATTCATTCAAATCAACTATAAATATAAATTTTCCTCTTTCATACACACGTGTTAATTTTAGTGGAAAAAATTTCATTACTATTTCTAGAAAACTTTTTGGTATACATAGTTTCTTAAAACAAATTTTATTTATTTCAACAGTTATTTTATTATCTTTAACTTTCAAAATATTTATAATTAAGTTTATATTTTTAAAAATTTTGTAGGATATATGTTTAAAAGCTATAGCCCTATTAATTTTAATTTCTTCAATTAAAATACCTTTGGTTATAAAAAAATATGTTAAAATCTCTAGCAAATCTATCTCATTTATAATGATAGAGATATTTGTTAATTTCATTGATCGTCTCCTACATAAAAATAAAAAGCATATATCAACTATTAAGATATATGCTCGAATTTAATCAATGTATTCTATTTTAATTATTTTTCTAATTATTTAATTTAAAATAAAAACAGACTACTGAAAATTTATCAGTAATCTGTAAATTTAAATCGTTATTAGTTCAAGTTATCTGTAAGGTCAGTATTATTTCCAGAATTTTCTATGATCTCTTGGTCAGAAAAATATTCTCTCTTAAATTCTTCACAAACGTCATGAATTCCTTTCTCTATTTCAAAAGAATCTAAGTCGCTAGTTAAATGATTTACAATTGCACTTGTTAAATCATAAAATCCATTCCATAAGTTCCAACCACGTCTACTCATAGATTCCGGACAAACTTTTCTGCTTGCGTCATAATGCCTAACCAATCTTGTCATATCTAAATCGTATTTGATTAATAGTTCAGCTGAAAGTCTTGCAAGACCTATTATATTATTTTCATAATCAGAGTCCCTATTAACGCACATTCCTATACCTATGCTATTATCATTAGTTATTCCATACATTCCTCTTCCATCTCCACAATGCCAAGCTCTATACTCTTCATTTACAAAGTTGTAAATTCTGTAGTTAGTTCCCTCATTTCCAACTAAATAATGATAGCTTGCATTATCAGAAACATTTTCAAAGAAATTATAATGTCTATCAAGGCTTGCTCCTTCATCATAATTTCCTGTATCATGAACTACTATATATTCTATTGCTTTATTTTCTCTGTCTGAAAAATTATTTGATATAAGTTTTTCTTTCAATAAATATTGTTTCATTAAGCACCTCTAAAATTACAATCATGCGACTAATATTTATGAAAATTTTTCTTAAAATATTACAAATTTTATCCAACAAGTATTTTATGAGTAATTTGTTTAACCCTCACCATCAAATTTATAAATAAGAAGGATAGACCTTCTGATACAATAAGACTTACCCAAATTCCTATTATTCCAAACAATTTTGCTAAAACAATTAAACTTATAGGTAAAAATATAAATGATCTAAATAAACAAATTATATTTGAATACTTTGGTATTTCAATTGCTTGATAATAAACAGTTATAGTTAAATTTATTCCTAGAATAAAGAAAGCTAAATTTGTTACATTAAGTCCAAAATATGCAATATTTATGATTTCAGCATCTGTTGTAAAAACACCTATTATCTCTCTTCCCCAAACTAACGAAAGAAGAGCATATGTTAATGTGAGAACAAAACCAAATCTTTTAGAAAATCCATAAAATTTAAGCATATCTTGTTCCTTTTTCTCACCAAAACTATAGCTAATAAGTGGTTGAACTCCAAAATTCATTCCAAGAAGTATCATGTAAATATTTGCATTAATGTAATTAATAACACTAAAAGCAGTAATTCCTTTCATTCCAACAAATACAATAAGAGCAATATTATAGAAAAATATAATTATTGAAAATGTTATTTCTCCTAAAAAAGAAGGAAATCCAATAGACACAATATTTTTTAAAGTTTTATTTTCCGTTGGAGATAATTTTAATTTTAAGTTTCCTCTTTTAAATAAAAAATGACATAACAAAATTGATATGGTGATAATTTGTCCGACTCCTGTCGCAAGAGCAGCTCCTTTTATTCCCCAATTAAAATTGAAGATAAATACATAATCAAAAATTATATTTAATATTGCACCAAAAATATTTGCAACCATACCAAGTCTTGGATTTCCATCATTTCTCACAAAACTATTCAAAACTATTCCAATTAAATTTGCACTGCAAAAAATCGAATAAAACCTCAAATACTCAGAAGAATATAAAAGCATTTCATCTCTAGCTCCAATTCCATACATTACACTTCGTGCAAAAACAAATGCAATGACACTTAAAGAAAAACTCACAATAACAGCAAATTTTATAGTTTGTCCAAAAATATTTTGAGCTCTAACATTATCTTGTTGACCAAAACTTTTCGAAACTAAAGCTCCACCACCAACTGCCATCATCGTTGCAATTCCAAAATACATTATTGTAATTGGAAGCACCATATTAACAGCCGCAAGCCCAACATCTCCTATTCCTTTTCCAACAAAAATTCCATCAACAATTGTATATAATGATGTTACAAACATAGCAAACATTGAAGAAATAGAATACTTAAAAAACTTTTTTACCATAACTGTTCATTCTCCAATACAAAAATTTAATATAAGAGATAGTTTGTACATTTTTTCAAAATAAAAACCACCAAACTTTTAAAATTTGGTGGTTTAAAATTATACACATATATGGCTATGGTGCACCTAGCAGGATTCGAACCTGCGACCTTTGGATTCGAAGTCCAACACTCTATCCAACTGAGCTATAGATGCAAATACCTTTACATTATACTAAATAGTATTTAATCAATTCAACATTAAACACTATCAAAATTATAAATACGAAATTAAATTTCTAAACTTTATCTTCAGAAATTAAATCATCTACATCTAAAATTGGAATTACATTGATTAAAGGTTCATCATAAGGGTGAACATCTCTAATAGCTTTAATTACTTTCTTAAGATCATTTTTTATACAAATTGTTTCAATCTTATTTTCTAAAACTTCACAAAGAGCATTTTCAAATCCAAGATATGGATTTGATCCTTTTAAAGGTCTAAACACTCCTTTAACTTCACTTACACATATACAATTGTCATAATTTCCAACTTTTCCTATTCCAATATCGTTTAGTGCCTCTCTGACTTTATCTGTAAAATTGTAAGGAATATATACTTCGATTTTAAATTTTTCAAATACCATAAAAAACTCCATAAAAATAAATCTATGATATAAAAATATCACAAATTCTAAAAGAATAAAATATTTATATCCATTATTTGATTTAAATTTTGTTTACTTTTTTAAATATTTTTTAATAATTTTGTTGAATTCCATTCAAAAATTAAATACAATTTAATTTATAATTTATTTTTGAAAGGTTGAAAATAATTATGAATAAGACTACAAGTTTTACAAAATTGAGCAAAAGTTTATTATTAGGAGCATCTGCTACTTTTTTATATACTGTTATTACTGATGAAACAGCTAACGCAATGTTTAGACCTCTTTCGAAAATTCAACCAATTTACCAAAAAATACTTGCTGCAAGTAAGACTGGTTCCCAAGATGCAACATCTACATTAAGAAATACCTTAGGTTCTTCTTCAATAGGTGGTCAAAATCAAAATTCTTTAACTACTAGACCTTTAAGTAATCCACTCACTCCAATTGAAACTCCACAATCTCAAGGTAATACTAACCCATCTAGTAATAGATCTCGTCATTCTTACTCTGGCATAAATAATAATAGTTTAACTAATACAAATCAAGACAAAAGTTCACCGACTGGTGGACAAATTATAACTTCTAGTTCAATTAATAAACCTGGTTTAGGGAACTTTATCTCTAATCGTCTTAAAAATTTTGAATATTCTTCTACAAATAATCAAAATGGTTCTAACAATCAACCTAATAATATTGCTACAGGTCAAGTTGCAAATTTAAAATCAACTTTTGAAACAAATAACAAAACATCTGGAAGTAACAAAAATTCTAATAATAATCAACATACTTCACTTAAAAATCAAAGTTTAAATTTAAGCCAAGATAAAGGTAAAACTTCTACTTTAGTTGCAAAATTTTATGATTCTACTCCTGAAACTCCACAAACACCACCTCAAACTCCTCCAAAAGTTTCAGAGTTAAGGAAAAATTTTGAACCTGAAACTCAATCAAATAAAAATTCTAAGCAAGCTGCTTTAGCTAAATTTTTAGGAGGAAAAGTTCAACAAAACAAAACAAAACAACAATCTTCAAGTTTAAGCGGAAGTTCTGAAACTGGTAAGACTAACACATCTGCATCCCAAAGTTCAGATAGTACACCTACTAAAGGTGGAGAAAAAGTTTTACAATTAGCTGCACAATTTAGTGGAACTGCCCCTAAAACTACTGAATCTCCAGGAACTTCAGCTCCTCCAAAAGTTTCAGATTTAAGGAAAAATTTTGAAACTTCGCAAAATCAATCGAGTACAAGTTCTACTCAACCTACTAGTGTAACTTCTTTAGCTAAACCATTTGGAGGAACTGTTCAACAAAATAAACAAAAACAACAAGCTACTCAAAATAAAAATAGTGTTTTAAATTTACGTGGAAACTTTGAATCTAATAAACCTAAAACTCAAAGTTCAAAGAAAAACTCTCAAGGTGGAGAAAATGTTACTTATTTAGTTGCACAATTTAGTGGAACTGCTCCTAAAACTCCTAGTACTCCGGAAGAACCAACTCCAGTTCCTCCAAAAGTTTCAGAGTTAAAGAAAAATTTTGAGGCGCCAAAAAATGAACCAGTTCCAACTCCAGAACAAACTCCAATTAGTGTTCGTAACTTAGCTAAAACTTTTGAGGGTACAGATAAACAACAAACACCATCTCCATCTCAAGAAAATGTAAAAACTTTAGCTAAAACCTTTGGTGGAATAAAAGGTGGAAACAAAAGTAATAGTCCTAAACAACTTACATATGAAGAAATGATAAAATAAACGATAAGAGTTAACATAGAATATAAAAACTTAAAAAGAGAAAACCCAATAAAACAATTTGTATCAGTTACATTTTAGTTGGGTTTTCTCTTTATATTTTTTACAAATAAAATTATCTAACACTATTAAGCATCGACCACATTTCATCAACAGTTGTTATACCTTTACTTGACATTTGATACGCTCTTTGAGCTAAAAGCATTTCTGTCATTTCCTGAGATACATCAACGTTTGACATTTCTAAATGATTTTGATAAAGATCTGAGTTAACTTGAAACATTATAATATCTTGGCTAACTGGCACAAATTTATTATCACCTTTAGAAATAAGTGAATCATTTCCTGATGCGTCGTATAAATTTATTTTTCCAATAGATTGTCCATTTGATGTTGATATAAAACCACTTTTATCTATTACAAGATTTGTATTTGTAAGTCCTGTATTTAATGGATCAATTCCAGCATCATAAGTAACTTCAATTAAATTTCCATCTTTATCTGTTAATCTACCAAATGTATCTACATTTAAAGATCCATTTCTTGTATAAAATACTTGTCCATTTCCATCAGTTATTTTAAAAAATCCATTTCCATCAATAGCAACATCTGTATTCATTCCTGTGGATTGAAGAGATCCTTGGTTTTTATTTCTAGTTATTTGTGATATCTTCACTCCATTTCCAATCAGAGAAATATTTTCAGAAGTTGGAATACCTTTTCCATTTAAATCTTTATAAAACAAATTTGCAAAGGAACTGTCAATTTTTTTGTATCCATGTGTATTTATGTTTACCATATTATTTGCTATTATATCTAATTTTTGTTGCTGAGCCATCATTCCCGTTCTACTCGTATTTAAAATGTGAAACATTTATCCTCCACTCCTAGCTTATACTTTTCCAATTTCATTTGCAGAAATTCTCAAACTCTCGTCTAAATATTTTAAAACTTTCATGCTACTCTCAAAACTTCTAAGTGTGTTTGTTAAATTTACCATTTCTTCTGCTGCATCAACTTGGGAACTTTCAAGCATTCCATTTTGCACTCTAGTATTTACAGATTCAAAAGGTTCTTGTCCCTTATATAAATTATAAGCAACCTTTTCTAATGTCGTATAATCTCTAAAACTTGAAATTCTCAATTTGTAAGTTGGATTTCCTTCAACAATTAAATTATTATTTCCATCAATCCCAATGTTTATTGCTCCTTCAATATTTATTGACTCATAATTTCCAGTACTTAAATTCACTCCCATAACTGATGCTCCTGAAGAAGTTTTAAGATTTCCTTGAATATCAATTATAAAAGCTCCATCTCTTGTATAAAATTCTTCTTCTCCTTGACGCACTGTAAAAAATCCCGCACCATCTAATGCAAAGTCCGTCATCTTATCTGTTCTTTTAAAGGATCCTTGATTAAACTTGGTTCTTGTTGATTCTATTTTACTTCCTATAGACATCTCACCTAAACTTCTAGATCCTCCCAAAGTTCCATCTCTATTTGACATCATAACTTTATCAAATTGAGAAATTATAAGCTCATCAGGTTTAAAACCTGGAGTATTTACATTAGCTAAATTATTTGTAATTACTCCTTGTTTTGCTTCAAGCGTTACCAAACTTGAAATTGCTGTATACATCCCCCTAATCATAACTACACTCCACTAATTTTTAATTTTTCAACTATGTTCTTTTGAAATTTCATTCTTCAAATTATTTATTTCATCACGAAGAAAATTTATTTCCCTTTGAAGTTCAAAAATTGTCTCTCCAAATTCGTGCCTAAATGAAAGTAAATCAGATTTATAACTTTTCTCATCAAAATCTGATTTACTCATTATCATATTAAAATTTGTTTTCTTCCCAAAAAACTTTTTGTTTATAACTGGTGATATTTTGAAATAATACACACAAACAGTTAATGTGATAATCATTGATAAAAATATTAACACTAGGTATTTCCCCTTTTAATTTACTATCTCATTATCCAAGATTAACGTTTGAATAATGATATTTTTCCATTAAACCTTTAAGATTTTTAAGTGCCCTATTATGGATCTGACACACTCTTGATTCTGATACCTCTAATATTTTTCCAATTTCTTTAAGAGTCATACCTTTAATGTAATAATAATAAATAACTTTCCTATCTTTATCTTTCAAATTATTTATCGCCTTTCCTAAATAATGTGTAAGCTCTTTATCTTCTAAAGCTCCCTCTGGGCTTGGACTTGTTGTATCTTTAATTGTGTTAATAAGAGATACATTATCATCATCAGAAAAGATTACACTTTCAAGGGAAGTTTTTGAAATATAATTTATATAATTTTCAATTGTTCCTATTTCATCCAAAGATATTCTCATATAATCTGCAATATCTTTAGCTGTTGGTTCTCTCATAAGAGAATTTCTTAGCTCTTCAATAGCTAAGTTATATTTATTTAACTTGTCCATAATCCCTTTAGACACAGGACTATTCTTTCTAATTTCATCAATCATCGCACCTTTTATTCTTATAGATGCGTAAGTTGAAAACTTCATACCTTTACTTTCATCAAATTTACTAAATGCATCCATAAGCCCAATCATTCCATATCCAACTAAATCTTCAAACTCTATATATTTAGATTTTCCTGTAATGACTTTAGATGCAATATATTTAACAATAGGTATATAATTTTCAAGAATTATTTCTTCTTTATCACTTAAACCATCACTGTTTGTACTTTTTTTATGCTCGTCTAATTGATGCGTTTCTCTAGTTTTAGTGACTTGTGCTACCATCATAATTTCCTCCTAAGTTTAAAAAACATTCCCCCAGTAAATTTTTTAATTTAAGATATTAACTATGAAGTCAAAAAAGTTTTTGTTTTTACTTTCTGAATTTGTTATGTTGTGTAAATAAAGTTTTTCACCTGTCTTATATAAATCAATATTTGAATTGTGATTCATCACAATATCAAAAATGTTAATTTCTACTTCACAAATTTGCTTAATTTTATATATAAAATTTTTGGAATACTCGTCCCAATTTAAATTTTTATTATCCCCAAGCATAATCACATTAAAAGTTTGTCCTTTTAACATATCATTTGATAATTTTGAAATAACTTTTTTCAAGCTCTCTTCACTAGTATCTGCTAAAATCAAAATATTATCACTAATTTTTAAAATTTTAGAAGTAAACTCATCAAAAATGTTTGTAGAATTAAAAATTACCATCTCTAAATTTTTAAATTCATCTTCATTCATTAAACTAGAAATTTTTAAAATCTCTTGATTGTACTTACTCTTAAAAATGTCTTGAGTAAAAATATTTTCAGTAAGTAAATAGGTAATGTTTGCATCAATAATACTCATAGATTTTGAGTGATTCGTATTGTTTTCATTATTTTTCAATACTATTACTTCTTTGTGATTCTTTTTTATGTTGTAAACTAACTTATGAATAAAAACATCTGGCTCTTTTATTGTGCAATCTACAAAGGAAAGAACTTTTAAAGTCTTTTGAAGAGATTTACTCTTCAAAAGATTCACTAAAGAATTTAGTTGCTCATCCATTACATATCCTCCTCACCTAAAATCATATCTAAAATTTCCTTCTTATCAGCCTTCTTAATATCAAGGGGAACCTCTTGACCAATGGTTACAAAACTTATTGGAAGAGCTGTTTTATAACAAATATTTGCAAACACTCCAAAGCTATTAGTCTCATCAAGTTTCGTAACTATTACATTTTTAAACTTAATTCCCTTAAATGAATTTATAAATAAATCTATATCTTGTTGTTTCATTCCCGCATTAACAACTAAACTTATTTGATCAGATGGAATTGATTGAATAAACATATTTAACTCATTTAACTGAATTATATTTTTATTGCTTCTTCCAACTGTATCTATTAAAACAACATCACAAGACCTCATACTTTCAAAAACAATTTTTATATCATTTAAAGTTGTTACAGATTTATAAGGAATATTCATAATATCTGCATACATTTTAAGTTGCTCAACAGCTCCAACTCTAAATGTATCAATTGTTACAAGGCCAACTTTTTTGTTTAAATTAAGAGAAAACATTCCCGCAAGTTTTGCAACAGTTGTAGTTTTTCCAGATCCTGTTGGTCCAACAGCAATAAGCTTACTATAATTATCACTGTTATCAATCTTTATAATGTTTGAGAAAACCCCTCTTAAATATTTTCTTACAGCATTTTTATCCATAAGCTCTTCAGGCGTTAAAGTACAATTTGATTTTATTTGGTCATAAAGTTCTTTGCATATATCTTGCTCTGTTAAAATTTCATCTAAGCAATTAAATGAAACTCCATTACTTCCATTAGCAATTCCCTTTACGATATTTTTTATCTCTTTAATCTCCTGTTTTAAATTTTCTGTATTTTGATTTTGCAATTCATATTGTTTAAAAATTGAATTTTCAATTTGATTTACAATGGCAAGCCCTTCTTCTTGTTTTATTGCAAGAGTATTTTCATTTGAAGGTTTAAAAGTTTGAGAATTATTTACCATCATGTCAGAAAATTTTTGTCCATCATTATTAACTTTATTTTCTCCAAAAGAATTTCTAAAAATCTGTTGATTTATCGCTGCTGAATTTAAATCCATAATTGAACTTTGTACATTGTTGTTATTTTCAATAGGAAGTCCTTCTTTAGAAATTCTATCCATATTTGGCTTATATGGATTTTGTATTTCTTCACTCATTCTGTTTGATAAAGAATTCTGTGCTTCAGGATTAAATATTTTTTGCTTCTCTTCAAAAAGTTTGTTGTAATAACTCATAGATTGAGAATTATCTTGTTTTGTATAAGCATTCTGTACATAATTTCCATTAATTTGTTTGCTAACTTCTCCAACAGACTGAATATTTTCAATCTCTTTATTTGAATAATCAGATGCAGAGTTTAAAACTTCAGCTTTAGCTTCATTTGTTATGTACTTATTCTCAAGGGCACTTTCCCTATTCATAAGCCCAACTGTAACTTCGAGCTTTTTACCTGAAAAAAAACCTTTTACCCCTGGCTGACGCACCATTCTTTGACTAATGATGTAAGCATCATCTCCCAATTCATGCTTAATTCTAAATAAAGCTTCATTGATATTGTCAACTAAATATTTCCTAATTATCATCTATCTCTACCATCCTATCGTTTACTATTTGAATATCAGGTGTTATTTCATTTAAAGAAATTACAAATAAATCTCCGAATACCAATTCTGTAAACCTTTTAAAGGCTGACCTTATTCGTGGAGAAACGAGAATAACTGGTTGACTATAATTAAATTGAACTCTCTTTATTGTGTAACTTATTGCCTCAAATATTTTTCTAGATAAACTTGGCTCTAAAGCTATGAAATTTCCCTGAGTTGATTTTTGAATACTCTTTGACATTAACTCCTCAAGTTTTGGACTCAAAGTAACAACGACTATTTTTTTGTTTTCATCTGCAAACATATTTGAAATTACTCTATTTAACGTAAATCTCACATGCTCACTTAAAACATCTACGTCTTTTGTAAGTCTTGCATTGTCTGCTAAACTCTCAAAGATTGTAACTAAATCTTTAATAGGAATTCTTTCCTTAAGAAGATTTTGCAAAACTTTTTGTACTTCTCCTATGCTCATAAGATCTGGTACAAGTTCTTCCACAACGGTTGGATATTTTTCTTTCAAAACATCCATTATCTCTTTTACTTCCTGTCTTCCTAAAAGTTCATATGCCCTATTCTTTATTGTCTCAGTAACGTGAGTTACAATTATAGTAGTTGGATCAATAACGGTTAAACCTAAAAGCTCTGCTTCTTCTCTTGAAGATTTTTCAATCCACTTTGCATCAAGTCCAAAGGTTGGATCTTTTGTTGTTAATCCTTGTATGCTATCTAATCCATCACTAGATGTAGAAATAGCCATAAGCATATTTGGAATAACCTCCACTTTAATTGCTATTGTTCCCCAAATTTTTAACACGTATTCGTTACTCTTAAGTTGTAAATTATCCCTTATTCTTATTGGTTTTAATAAAAGTCCCATCTCAAGAGCAACTTGTCGTCTAATAGATGCGATTCTATTTAACAAATCTCCTCCATTTTTCTCATCAGCCAAAGGAATTAAACCATATCCAATTTCTAACTCTATTGGCTCAATTAAAACAAGCTTACTAATATTTTCTGGCTCACTGCTTTGAGCTTCTGCTTCAGCTTCTGCTTCTTTCTGTGCTTTCAATGATTCATCTAAAACTTCCTGATTTTTCTTCTTATCATCTTTCGTAAGAAGAAAACCTGCTGCCCCAGTTAATAATGCTAAAATCAAAAATGGTAAAGTTGGAAGACCTGGTATGATTGCAAGAAGAGTTAAGATTCCTGATGCTGTTAATAAAACCATAGGAAATTCTGTAAATTGAGTTGTAAGAGCACGGCTTAAGTTTGTTCCATCTCCAGCTCTTGTAACAATAATTCCTGATGCTGTAGAAATTAAAAGAGCTGGAATTTGTGATACTAATCCATCTCCAACTGTTAAACGAACATAAGTTGAAGCTGCTTCTCCAATTTCCATGCCCATCATCATTGAACCAATTACAATACCTGCAATAACGTTTATTAAAGTTACAATAATACCAGCTATGGCATCTCCTTTAACAAACTTTGAAGCTCCATCCATTGATCCATAAAAATCAGCTTCTAATTGAAGATTCTTTCTTCTCTTTTTCGCTTCTTCTTCTGTTATAATTCCTGAATTTAAATCAGCATCAATACTCATTTGTTTTCCAGGCATAGCATCTAATGTAAATCTAGCTGAAACCTCAGATACCCTTCCAGCTCCATTTGTTATAACTAAAAATTGAATAATTACAATAATCAAAAAGATAATTATTCCAACTACATAGTTTCCTCCAATAACAAAATTTCCAAAAGCTTCAATTATACTTCCACCACTTGCAGTGGATAAAATAGATCTTGTTGAAGAAACATTTATTGCAAGTCTAAATAAAGTCGTTACAAGCAAAACACTTGGAAAAACTGAAAACTGTAAAACTTCTGATGAAAATATTGTTATAAGAAGAATTACTACTGACACTGTAATATTAATTGCGATTAATATATCTAAAATAAAAGATGGCATTGGAATAATTATCATAAGTACAATGCCAATTATCCCAGCTGCCACCGCAATATCTACAATATCTTCCTTTTTTAACCCGCCTATCTTTTTTGTATTTTCCAATTAAATAATTCCTTCCCATATGTATTTATAATTTCTTACTATTAAGTTTAAATATGTAGGTTAAAATATCCGCAACCGCCTTATAAATTTCTTGAGGAATTTCTCTATCAAGCTCAACATTTTTATAAATAAATCTTGCCAAATATTTATCTTCTACTATTGGAACATTATGCTCTTGTGCAATCTCTTTTATTCTGTATGCCATGTGATTAATTCCTTTTGCAACAAGTTTCGGTGCCATATCTTCTCCTTGTTTATATCTAAGTGCAACAGATATATGAGTTGGATTTGTTATTATAACTGACGAATCTTTTACATTTGACATCATGTTTTGCATAATAATTTGTTTTCCCATTTGTTTAATTTGAGCTTTAACTTCTGGATCTCCCTCTGTTTGTTTAAACTCATCTTTAACTTCTTGCTTTGTCATTTTCAATTTCTTTTTGTATCTAAATTTCTCAATTGCAAAATCTAAAACTCCAAGAACTCCAACTATCATAAAAATTTTCATGAAGATTCCTTTAAAGATTGGAACTATTGAATCAAAACAATATTTTATACGAAGATTTGAAAGCCTAAAAAAATCTTCCAAATGATCAACAATAAATTCGTAAGATATATAACACAAAATTCCAATTACAATAGAATCTCTAAATAAATCAAATAAAGATTTTAAACTAAATATATTTTTAAAAGTGCTAATAGGATTTGATTCTTTAAAGCTCGGCTTTAAAAGTTTTGGAGTTAACAAAAAACCTGTTTGAATAAGATTTCCAATCACTGCAAGAAGAACAAACATAAGACTAGGCACAAGTATTATGATTAAAACTTTAAAAGTTAAATTCTTAAAAATATCCACCACGTCATACATTCCATAATTAAAAACAATTCCATCCCCAAGAAAATAAATCATAATTTCTTTGAGCTCTCCGATTATAAAATTCCTCATGAGTAAAACTCCCAAGATTCCCAAAAATGAAATAGCTGAAATTAAAAATGCAGATTTTGCAACATTTCCTTCTTCTCTCGTCTTCTTTAATTTTTGTGGTGTAGGCTCTTCTGTTTTATCATCGGAGAAAACAAAAAGAATTGGTGCAAAAGAGAAAAGTTTAAACATTAAATCATTAAAGTCAGTGTACATATTTAAAAATCTTGTGAAAATAAATTTTACACTTAAAATTAAAAGAGAGATTGTTACAGCAATCTTAAATGGAAAGCTAACAATTATCATATTTATTTTTGGAATTATTCTTGATATTATACCTAGAATAATATCTACAAAAATTAAAATCACAAAAATTGGAAGAATTATCATAAATGAAGATTTAAAAATTGTAAAAGTCGCCTCAACAAAACTGCTTAAAACATCTCCAGTTATATTTAAATCCCCAATTTTTATTCTGTTATAACTGTATATAAACGCTCTTATAAAATAATGGTGTCCATTTAACAAAATGAAAACCGTTAAAGATATCCAGTAAAAAAATTTCTCTATAATACTTGAATTATTATTTGTCATTGGGTCAAACACTTGAGCTGAAGAAAATCCTCCTTGAGAATCTAAAATTGATCCAATTCCACTAAAAAGTTGAAATAATAAATTTACAAAAATTCCAAGAAGAACTCCAATAATTCCTTCTGAAAAAATTAAAAAAATATACTGCACCTCATTTTGTACAGTAATTTTTAAGTTTGGATATATTGTTGAAAACAAAATAAATGAGAGAAAAAATGAAAAAATTATTTTGAAAATGTTATGTACTCCTTTTGGAAAAAAAACTGGTGAAACTACAATAAATGCACTAACTCTTACCATAATTAAAAACAAAATTTTTAAATCTAATTCGTTAAACACAAAACTCACCTAGCCAACTGTAATTTTCTTCACAATATCAAACAAAGTTTCTGTAAATATAATCATTTGTTTTATTATTGTAGGTGCCATTAAAATTCCCATAACTCCAAGAATCAAAAGTTTTGGAACAAAAGTTAAACTTTGATCATTTAAATGTGTAACTGCCTGAATGATACTTATAAGAATTCCAATTATCATTGTAACCAACAAAAATGGAAGAGAGATTTTAAATCCAACAATCAAAGCTCTTTTTAAAACTCCTATTGCTAAGTTTTGACTCATTGTATCCCTCCAAAACTTAAAAATAGAGATTTGATTACAAGCTTCCATCCATCAACCAAAACAATCAAAAGAATTTTAAATGGTAAAGAAATTATAGCTGGCGACACCATCATCATTCCCATTGCCATCAAAATACTTGCGATAACCATATCGATTACTAAAAATGGAATGAAAATTAAAAATCCAATTTGAAATGAAGTTTTTATTTCACTTAAAGCAAAAGCTGGCATAAGCGTTGTCATTGGAAGAGAAGCTGATAAAATTTCTCCTTCATATTTTGAAAGCTCAATAAATAATTCCAAATCATCTTTTCTCGTTTGAGCAAACATAAACTCTTTAAGTGGAATTACACCTTTAGTGTAAGCCTCTTTAGTTGAAATTTCTTTGTTCATATAAGGAACAATTGCCTCTTTATTAATTCTTTGGCCAACAGGCATCATTATAAAAAATGTAAGCATCATTGATAATCCAATTAAAACTATACTTGGAATAGAGTTTTGAAGTCCTGAAGCATTTTTCAAAAAAGCAAAAGTTACAACTATTCTCGTAAAACTCGTTGTCATTATAATAAGCATTGGCAATACCGTTAAAAGGGTTAAAAATATCATTAGCTCAACATTTTTATTTATAAATCCATCTACTCCACTATTTGAAAGCATGTTTGAAGCATTGACTTTGTGTTTTAAAAAAATTAAACACACAAAAGTTACAAACCCTATTCTCTTTATAAATTTTTTCATAACCACTACTCCTTTTTAAGTAGTACGCTTCTTTTTGTTTGCAAATAATTACAAACCTCATGCTCATCTAAAGTTTCAAGTATTTTAAATTCATTGTTTGTTGAAGAGCATAAATAATATTTTTCCATAATTTTTATAACTAAAAGATGATTATCTTTAGATAAAGATAGTTTGCAAATAATTTTCATCAATTTGTTTTGTAATTCTATTCCCTTAAAATTAATTTTTACGTACACAAAAATTAATACCAATAAAATTAAAATCAATGCAAATAAATTCATATCAAAAATTCCTTTATCCTTTAATGGATTAACAAATTTGTGAAGTAAACAGAAATGATTGTATTATCTTCAAGTATTGAATCTATTTTCGCTTTTAAATCTTGTTTTAATTTTTCCATTCCTTCAGTACTTTCAATTTGCTGAGCCGTCGTCTGTTTAAAAATTGAAATAATTCCATCTTTTATTTTGTATGTATTTAGCGTTAAATCTTCTAAAATATCCTTGTCTTTTCCATCGTAAGTTATTGCTAGAGCAAACTTTGCATATTTTTTCATGGATGGATCATCTATATTAACTATAATTTCATCTAACATTAAAACTTCTTCTTGAACCTTAACTTCTCCACCATCTTTCTTTGAGATTAATAAAAATCCAACAACTCCAACAGCTAAAACGACAACTAACAATAGAATAACTACTATTATTATTAACCCTTTATTTGATTTCTTTCCGCCTTCTTTATCTTTCTTTGCCATCTTTAACTCCCTTCTGACTTATTCAAAATTAAAATATTAACACGTCTATTTCTTGCTTTATTTTCTGCCGTATCATTTGAAACAATAGGTCTAAACTCTCCATATCCTTGAGCTGAAATTCTCGTAGGATTAACTCCAGCATTTTCAACTAAAAATCTCGTTACAACAACTGCTCTTGCTGTTGACAATTCCCAGTTACTTGCAAACATATAAGTGTGAATTGGAAGATTGTCCGTATGACCTTCTATAATAATTTGATTATCTATTTCGTTTAAAACCGCTGCAATGTCTAATAAAACTTCCTTACTCTCAGCTTTTAAATCAGCACTTCCAGATTGAAATAATAGAGAGTCAACAAGAATTACAGAAACTCCACGCTCAACTTTCTCAACTGAAACATAATCTTGAAGACCTTTTTGTTCTATAATTTGATTTAAAAGTTGAAGAAGCGATGCTTGTTGCTCTTCTTCCTGAGATTGCTGTGCACTTTGAGTATCTTCTCCGCTGTTCATTAAAACGTCATCTCCAACACCTTCACCCATTATTGGATTATTTCCTCCACCGTTAAAAACATTATTAAACGCACTAGTTAATGCTTGCTCTTTCTTCTCATCTATTGTTGACATTGAAAAAAGCAATATAAAAAATACCATGAGTAGAGTCATAGCATCAGAGAAGGTTACCATCCACTCAGGAGCTCCTCCCCCTTGTTCTTCTTCCTTCTTCTTACCCATAAAATTATTTCACCTCATCTCTTAGCATTTTTCATTTTCTCTTCTAAAGATGCTTTCTCTTGTTCTGTTAAATATGTACCTAAAATTTCTTGCATCATCTTTGGAGTATATCCAGTTCGTATACATTTCATCGCTCTATATTGAAGAGTCATATACTCAATTATTTTTGATGAATTTAAAGATATTTTATCTGCAAGAGGAAGAAATATTAAGTTTGCTATAATTGCTCCATATAAAGTTGTTATAAGAGCAACGGCCATACCTGCAACAAGTTTTGTAATATCTTCCATATTTCCAAGAAGTTGAATAAGACCAACAAGTGTACCTATCATTCCAAAAGCTGGTGCATACGCTCCCCACTGTTTAAAAAATTTTGAACCTTGCTTTATTCTCTCTTCTTCATTTTCAATTTCAGTTTCAAGAATTGCTACTAGCGCATCTTCTTCCGCTCCATCAACTATAAGTTTTATTCCATGCTTTAAAAATTCATCGTCCATATTTTCAAGTTCACTTTCAAGAGAAAGCATTCCCTCTTTACGTGCCTTTTTCGAAAGTTCTATGATTTGTTCAATGAATTCTACCTTGTCTTTATTTGTATCTCTAGTTACGATGTTCATGTACTTTCCTATGCTTTTAATTTCATTCATAGAAAAACTAACAAGCATTGCCGCAAAAGATCCCCCAAGAACAATTACTAATGATTTAAAATCAATAAAAGCCATAAGGGAAGTTCCAGCTCCACTCATTGCATATAAAAGCATAGCAATACCAACAACAATTCCAATAATACTTAAACTATCTTTCTTCATTCCGCTCACTTCCTTTATAATGTAATTAATATGGTATTAGTATTGGTGGAAACTTTTATTATATTCAATTTGTGGATATGGAATTATTTCCAATATTATTAATAAAAAAAGTGCATACATCTCTGCATGCACTTAAATATTTTTTAAGCTTTCAAATATTTCTATAAACTCTCTTTCCACTTCTTCAAAATCTCTTTTACGTAAATCAAGTTGTGAAATATTTTTGTTGTTTTCATCACCTAAATTTATTCCCATTAACTCTTTAAATTCAACATGTAACATACAATCATCTACACTATCGATAAACTTTCTTTCATCTTCTGTTAATTCTTCTCCCAAAAATTTATCATAAATCTTATCTTGAAGTTTCTTCTCTATGATTTTATATTCAGGTAAATTTCCTTTAACTGGTCTTGTTATATCCGAAAGATAAGCTTCACTTCCATCGTGTAAAAGACACGCTAGTTGAACCTTCTTTGAATAATTTCTAGCTTTCGCTTCTTTATAACAATTTATAGAATGTTGTGCAACTGAGAAGAAATATTTAAGATGTCCGTTTGCTCGAGAAACAAGTGAAAGAGCGTGAGCAATATCTCTTATATCTATATCTTCAGTTCTTGGATCAAGCGGATAAAATTTTAATCCCAAATATGTGTATATATAACTTGACATAATAATTTCCTCCAATCATTATAATAAGATCAATTATAACATTTTAAATTCCCATGAACAAAAAAATAGGAAGATTTTTAAATTAATCTTCCCTAAAAATTTTTTAAATAGTTGATATGTTAAAATTCTCTACTAAAAAGTTTTTAATATTTGGTGATAAAAATGCTGGTAAAGTTGGACCTAATTTAATATTTTTAACTCCAAGATAAAGAAGAGATAATAAAACTATAACTGCTTTTTGCTCATACCATGCTATGTCGTATTTAATTGGAAGATCATTTATGTCATCAACTCCTAACTCTTCTTTAAGTCTTAAAGCAATTTTCACCAATGAATATGAATCATTACATTGCCCTGCATCTAAAACTCTAGGAATTCCATTAACATCTCCAAGATCTAATTTGTTGTATCTATATTTAGCACATCCCGCTGTTAAAATTATAGATTCTTTTGGAAAAGATTTTGCAAGGTTTGTGTAATACTCTCTTGATTTCATTCTTCCATCACAGCCCGCCATTACAACAAACTCTTTAATGCTTCCATTTTTTATATTTTCAACAACCTTATCAATTAAAGAAATAACTTGATGATGAGCAAATCCCCCAATTATTTTTCCATTTTCAATTTCTGTTGGAGAACTACACTTTTTAGCCATCTCTATAACTTCTGAAAAATCTATTTTCCCATCTTCATCTTTATAAAGATGTTTACATCCACTATATCCTGAAGCTCCTAATGTGAAAATTCTATTTTTAACTTCCTCATCTCTTGGTGGAACAATACAATTTGTTGTAAATACAATTGGTCCATTAAAAGTTTTAAACTCTTCTAGTTGTTTATGCCATGCGTTTCCATAATTTCCATAAAGATTATCGTACTCTTTAAACTTTGGATAAAAATGAGCTGGAAGCATTTCGCTGTGAGTATAAACATCAACTCCACTTCCTTTTGTTTGCTCAAGTAATTGCTCTAAATCATTTAAATCATGTCCAGAAATTAAAATTCCAGGTCTATTTCTCGTACCAATATTAATTTCTGTTATCTCTGGATTTCCATATGAAGTTGTATTTGCTTCGTCTAGAAGTGCCATTGCTTTAACTCCAAACTCTCCAACTTTCATAGACAATTCTATTAATTCATCAAGAGTTATCTCTTTATTTGAAATTTTACTTAATGATTCATATATAAAATCATAAATTGAATAATCTTGTTTATTTAAATTTTTAGCATGACTCGTGTATGCAGCCATTCCTTTTATTCCATACAAAATTAATTCTTTAAGTGAACGAATATCTTCATTTTTTTCACTTAAAACTCCAATCTCTTCAGCCTTCTTTAATATCTCTTCTTTTGTCATGTTTGTGCAATTACAATTACATGAACCTTGAAGCTCACCTTTTATTGAAAGATTTTTCCTAATTTGTTTAACTATCGCCTCTTCATCAAAATTTGCATTAGTTATGCTCATAAAAAGAGATCTTAAAATATTTTGATTAATATCATCTATATCTTTTGAAGAAATATTTTTCTCCACTATTAATTTTGAAATTTTCTTTGTAGTAAAAGTTAAAAAATCAAGAAGCTTTGCTACATTTTCATTTTTTCCACAAATTCCTATGATTGTACAACCAATTCCCTTTGAAGCTTCTTGACATTGATAACAAAACATTGACATAAATCTCCTCCGAAATTGAATTTTGAAATTATTTATAGTATACTAACTCTTAAAAAATAAAACTGTAACAGGAGTTACACTCATATGAATTTTGAAAAACTTCTAAATAATTCCCTATTTTTAAATTGCAATAAAGAATCAATTAAAAATATTTTATCTCTAGATAAAATTATGGAAAAATCCTATAAAAAAGACTCAATTATCGTTCAAGAAGGAGATGAGTGTAAATTTATTAGCTTTATAATTGAAGGATGTATTTACATAAGTGAAATTTCTAAAGATGGAGACATTCTCCACATTAAACAATACGCTCAAAACGAACCTTTTGGATGCGCTCTTTATAAAGCAAAAAGAAAAGGATATCCTTTTACCTTAATTGCTTGTGAAGACTCAAAACTTATTCATATTCCTTTTGAACAAATAGAATTACTTATTAAACATGATGAAACTTTTAGAAATAATTTTATTTCATGTATCTCAGATAACATTTTTGTTTTAAGAGATAAAATCAAAGTACTTTCTCAAAAAGATATAAGATCAAAACTTCTATTATATTTGTCCTCAAACGAAAAAAATGGTATGACCAAAATTAATCATACCAAAACAGAATTATCCAAAATTTTAGGAATTGCTCGTGGCTCTATCTCAAGAGAACTTAAAAAAATGGAAGAAGAGAACATAATCTCTTTCATTGACAAAAATAAAATCAAAATACTTAACTACAATTTATATCCTTAAAATATTCTTCTCTCATGTTCATCCAATATTCTTTATCTTTATCAGTACTCTCCCTTATAACTTTAGCAGGATTTCCTCCAACAATTGTACTAGGTGGAACATCTTTAACAACAACAGAACCTGATGCAACTATGGAGCCTTTTCCAATTTTAACTCCAGGATTTATAACAGAATTTCCTCCAATCCAAACATCATCTTCAATAATAACAGATTTTCCATATTCAAGATAAGAATTGCGAACAAAAGCATCAATAGGATGAGTTGCTGAATATATGCCAACTCTTGGAGCAAACATTACATTGTTTCCAATTTTGACATTACATATATCTAGAATTATGCAATCATAATTTGCATAAAAATTTTCACCAACTTCTATGTTATATCCATAATCACATTTAAATGTTGGAGTTATATAAATATTTTCTCCACAACTTTTGAAAAGCTTTTTCAATATCTCATTTCTCTCTTCTTGAGTTTTTACTTCAAAATTATATTTATAACATAATTCACTTGCTCTTTTTCTATCTTGGACAAGTTCTTCATCTGATGAGTCATATAATTTTCCAGAAATCATTTTCTCCTTTTCACTCATAATAAATCTCCTTAAAACTACAAGTTTGAATAAACATCATAAAGTTTTTGAAGTTTTGAGTCCATTCTAACTGGAGAAAATTTTTCCTTATCAACACAAACAATAGTTACAAAAGCAGAAACCTTAACCTCATCTCTGTCATTTAATATTGTTTGTTTGTAAATTGTCTTTATCTTTGTACATTTATAAACTTCCGTTTCAACTCTAATTTTTTCTCCATATCTAGCTGGACTTAAAAATTTTATGTCCATTGAGTAAACTGGAAATAAATACCCATCTTTTTCAAAGTCCATCATATCAAAGCCCACATCTTTTAAAAAATTTGTTCTTCCGATTTCCATCCAAACAAGATAGTTAGAATGATAAACAACTCCCATTTGATCAGTTTCAGAATATCTCACTTCAATTTCTCTTATTGATTTCAAATTATTCCTCCTAAAAATTATAAAATTCCAACTCTTCTAAATATCACGTCAACATTTCTTAAATGATATTGAAGGGAAAATCCATCTTCAATCTCTTCATTATTTAAATACTTCGTTACCTCTTTATTTTCAAGAAGAAGAGTTTTAAAATCTTTATTTTGAGTCCAAGATTCCATAGAAAGAGGTTGAATAATATCATAAGCCTTCTCTCTTGAAAGACCTTTTTCAATTAATTTTGTCATTATGCGTTGAGAAAATATTACTCCGTTAGTTTTATAAATATTTTTAATCATATTATCTTCAAAAACCACAAGATTCTTTAAAATCTTCATAAATCTATTTAACATGTAATCAATAAGCATTGTAGCATCTGGCAAAATTATTCTTTCAGCACTTGAATGAGAAATATCTCTCTCATGCCAAAGAGCAATATCTTCATAAACCGTAACTATGTATCCTCTTAAAACTCTCGCACACCCTGCCATGTTCTCACTTGAAATTGGATTTCTTTTATGAGGCATTGCACTTGATCCTTTTTGTCCCTTAGAAAAATTCTCTTCAACTTCTCGAACTTCTGTTCTTTGAAGATGTCTTAGTTCTATTCCAATTTTCTCAATAGTAGATCCAATTAATGCAATTGATGCAATATAATAAGCATGTCTATCTCTTTGAAGAGTTTGAGTTGAAATATTTGAAGAATTTATTTTCAATTTTTCACAAACATAATCTTGAACAAAAGGTTCTGTATTTGCAAAAGTTCCAACTGCCCCACTTATTTTCCCAACTTCAACTTCACTAGAAGAAATTTTAAATCTTTCAAAATTTCTCTTCATTTCATCATACCAAAGGGCAAATTTTAATCCAAAAGAAGTAATGTCTGCATGAACTCCATGAGTTCTTCCAATACAAGGAGTATTTTTATATAAAAGTGCCTTCTCCTTCAACACTTCTAAAAATTTTTCAATATCATCTTTAATGATATCATTTGCTTGTTTTAAAAGATAACCATAAGCTGTATCAACAACATCTGTACTCGTGAGTCCATAATGAACCCATTTTTTCTCTTCTTCTAAAGATTCACTTACACTTCTTGTAAAAGCCACAACATCGTGTTTAGTTTCTTGTTCAAGCTCTAAAATTCTATCAATATTAAATTTTCCATTTTCCCAAAGTTTTTCCACATCTTCTTCAGGTATAATTCCATGTTTACTAAAAGCTTCACTTGCAAAAAATTCAACTTTAAGCCAAGCATTGAATTTATTTTCTTCTGACCAAATATTTCTCATTTCATCTCTTGAATATCTGTTAATCATAACTACCTCTTAATTTGAAAAATTTATTCTACCTAAAAATAATTTTATCTAAAAATAAATATAAATTCTATAAAATTTGGTATACTTTTCATGTAAAAAACCTTCTCCATTTAAAATTGTTAATTGGAGATATTTTTCCATTTTTTAATTTTTTAAAAGTTAGGAGTAGTTATATGAATTCATTAGTTATCGTTGGAACTGGTTGGGGAGACGAAGGTAAAGGAAAAATAACAGACTATCTTTCTCAAAAATATGACGTTTGTGTAAGATTCCAAGGTGGAAATAACGCAGGACATACAATAAAGTTTAACAATAATAAATACGCTCTTAATTTAATTCCATCTGGAATTTTCAACGAAAAAATTTCAAATGTAATGTCAAATGGAATGGTAATAAATTTAAAAGCTCTTGTAAATGAAATAAACTCTTTAAAATCTAAAGGCTTTGACTGTAAAAATCTTTACATATCAAATAGAGCTCACATATTATTTCCATATCACATGGAACTTGACGAAGTTTTTGAAAATTTAAAAGAAGATGAAAAAGTTGGAACAACTAAAAAAGGAATTGGTCCTTGCTATACAGACAAATCAATGAGAACTGGAATTAGAGTTGGAGATTTATTAGACAAAGAATGTTTCCACAAAAAACTTTCAAGAAACCTTTCTTACTCAAACAAAATTCTCTCATTGTTTGGCGGTAAAACTTTTGATTTTAATGAAATTTACAATGAATATATTTCTCTAATTG
Organism: Clostridiales bacterium; assembly: GCA_017889345.1. GTDB lineage: Bacteria > Bacillota > Clostridia > Clostridiales > Clostridiaceae > Dwaynesavagella. The sequence continues at coordinate 54,448 of JAGHEJ010000003.1, forward strand.
AAACAATACGACCTCATGTAGTTGATACATCTTTATTTTTAAATAAAGCTTTAGAAGAGAACAAAAAAGTTTTATTTGAAGGTGCTCAAGGAATAATGCTTTGCTTAGATCATGGAACATACCCATATGTTACAAGCTCATCACCTTCTGCATCATCTGTATCACTTAATTGTGGAATACCTCCTCAAAGCATTCAAAAAGTTTTAGGAATTACAAAATCTTATGCAACTCGTGTTGGAGAAGGAGCTTTTCCAACAGAAATTAATTCTGATCTTTCAGATAGAATTCGTGAAGTTGCTCATGAATATGGAACAACAACAGGACGCGCAAGAAGAATTGGATGGCTTGATGCTGTAATTTTAAATCATGGAAGAAGAATTTCAGGAACAACAGACCTAGCAATTACTCTTCTTGATGTATTAAGTGGAATTGAAAAATTAAAAATTTGTGTTGCTTATTCACTAGATGGACGTGAAATTGATTATATTCCTTCAACGATTGAAGAATTTAATAGATGTAAACCAATATATATTGAAGTTGATGGTTGGAAGGAAGACATTTCGAATGCAAAATCTTTTGATAAACTTCCAGAAAACACAAAAGCTTACATAAGAAAAATTGAAGAGCTTACAAAAATTAAAGTATCATTAATCTCAGTTGGACCAGATAGAGAACAAACCATTGAAATTAAAGAAAGTAATTTATTTTAATGTGTGATAAAATAAAACCATAAATAAACTAGTGAGGTGATTTTGTGAATATAAGAATTTATGGAAACAACAACTGACAAGCTTGCGTTATGTTGAAAGAGGATCTTTCAAAAAAGAATATAGAATTTAATTACATAGACATTCTAGAGAGCATGGGAAATCTAAAAGAATATTTAAAATATAGAGATTCAAATTCTATTTTTAATCAGTACAAAGAAATGAACAAAATTGGAATTCCTTTAATCGTTGTTGAAAAAGACGGATACGAACAATTATTTACTGAACGTTATAAAGCAGACTTTTTGTAAAAAACATATTTATTATTGAATAATTTATTTTCATATTGGATAATATATTATTGAAACCATTTAAGACTTATAAGATTAGATTTTGTACTTATGTTTAATATAAACATCTATTTAAAGTATAAAGTTTAAGCACGTTGATTAGTTATGGAAACTGCACCTTATAACTCTTATTTGGTTTCTTTATTTTTTGTTTGACTTTGGACAAGTTTAGTAAGATAATTGTGATATAAATATAAAGGAGAAATTACTATGTCAAAGTCTACAATATTTTTAATCAGAAGAGTTTTATTTTGCATAATACTATTCTTCATTGGATGTATTATCGGATATATTTAATCTTTCTTCCTCATCTTCATCCATATCTTCAAGAGCTGGAAGTTCTTCCAATTTCCCAATACCAAATTGTTTTAAAAAATTATCTGTGGTTCCATATAAAATTGGACGACCTATCCCTTCAAGTCTTCCAGATTCTTTTATAAGCTCTTTATCTAAAAGAGTTTGTATAACCTTATCACTACGAACTCCTCTTATTTCTTCAATCTCAACTCTCGTTATCGGTTGTTTATATGAAATAATCGAAAGAGTTTCAATAGCTGCTTGAGATAATGATTGTCTTTGATTAGTTTTTAAAAGCTTTACTATGTAAGGTTCATTTTCAGGTTTAGTTCCCAATTGATATTTATCGTCAACCTTAAATAATTTTATCCCTCTATTTTTTTCATTATATAAATTTTCAAACTCATTCATAAGCCTTAAAGTTATCTCAAGACTCTCTTCTAAGATAGTGCTCAACTCTTTTATAGAAATTGGATCTCCATGTACAAACAAAACTGATTCTATAGCAGAAAAATAATTTTCCATTAGCTTCTTATCCATATTTAATTTATCCATTAACAATTTCCTCACTCGTCTCATCAATTTTTTGAATTATAATATTTGAAAATTTATCCACTTGTACAACATTAAAATATTTTTGTTTAACAAGTTCAAGAATTGCAATAAACGTAACTATAATTTCAAGTTTCTCTTCGCATTTTAAAATAATCTCATCAAATTTTAAAATTGAATCACTACAAGTTTTTAAATAATCAATCTTATCTTCAATTTTAAATTTATCAACATAAATATTATTTTGAATTGGATTAGAAATATTTTGCTTCTCTACATAGGCATTTATTAAAGCTTTATACTTAACGTAAAAATCCAAAATATCCATATTTTTGAAAAGTTCCGTTATATCAACTGTAGAATCTTTCTTTTGAAAAATTATCTCTGGCTTTTTAAAATACGCATTTCCCTTTGAAGTATATCTATCAAGTAAAAATTGAGATGCTCTTTTAAATTTCCTATACTCAAGTAATCTTTCAAACAATATTTTTTGTAAATCTTCTTCATCTTCCTTTTCCTCAACTTTTGGTTTCTTAGGAAGAAGTGAGCGAGATTTTATCTCTATTAAAGTCGCAGCCATTACAATAAATTCCGATGCAATATCTAAATCCATTTCTTTTAATTTGTTTATATAATCTATATATTGAACAGTTATGCTATAGATATTTACATTATAAATATCCATTTTATTTTTCTTAATAAGATGTAATAATAAATCAAAAGGTCCTTCAAAATTTTCTATTTTTATATTCATAATAAAATTAACCTTATTATTTCTAAATTTTAAAAGTAATTTTAATTTTATAATTATAACAAATTATATCAAATGAAAATAGGGCAATTAAATCTAATTGCCCTATTTTTAAAATTTTATATTATTTAATTTTCTTGCTTAACTTCCTCAGGTTTTTGTTCTTCTGGTTTTGGCTCTTCTGATTTTTCATTATCTTTATCTTTGTTAAAGATTGAAGTTATTTTATCTAATAAATTATTGTTCTTAATATCACGATCACTATAAACTTCTACTCTTCCAACTTCTTTTCCATCAACTAAAACTATTGCCTCTCCAACAACTTCGCCTTGTTTTATATGTTTCTTGCTCTTATCAACATTAACCTTAGTTGTAAGTTTTAAATCTTTTCCCTTTTCAACAACAACACTTAATGGAGTTTTAGCTTTTAAAATTGCAAAATTATCTTTATTGCTACCAAATTGGTGTTTAGAAATTTCAGCATCTTGAGATACTATTTCTTTTCTCTCAAATAATGAGAAACCATAATTTAATAACATGCTAGCATCCCTATTTCTAATTTTATATGTAGGAGCTCCCATTATAATCGCAAGCATTCTAATATCATTTCTTTGTGCTGTTGCAGAAATACAATACTTAGCTTCATTGGTGAAACCTGTTTTTAATCCATCACAACCATTAAAAAATCTAACAAGTTTGTTGTGATTTACAAGTTCAATTGGACTCTTTCTATTTGCAGAAATTGTCTCCATGTATGTACCACTATACTTTAATATATCTTTGTGTTTTAAAAGTTCTCTTGACATAATTGAAATATCATAAGCTGTTGTTAAGTGATTTTCAACTGGAAGCCCTGTAGGATTTTGGAAAGTTGTATCTTTCATACCAAGCTCTCTAGCTCTATTATTCATCTTCTTAACAAAATTTTCAACCGTACCACCTAAATACTCAGCAAGTGCAACTGCTGCATCATTTCCAGAAGCAATAGCAACACCTTTTATTAAATCCTCAACTGTTCTTAACTCACCAGCTTCTAAAAGCATAGTGCTTCCACCCATTTTTTGAGCGTTCTCTGTAACAGTTACAACATCATCCATTCTAATTTTTCCACTGTCAACTGCTTCCATTGTTAAAAGCATTGTCATAATTTTAGTAACAGATGCTGGAGCAAACTTCTCCTTAGAATTTTTGTCAAATATAATTTTTCCTGTTTCAACTTCCATCAATATAGCTGACTTCGCCTCAACATCTATACCCTGTGTAGAATCATTCATTGCCTGTACTGGAAAACAACTAACTATAAAAGAACAAAGCACACCAAACAATACTGACTTAAATATTCTCATGAATATCCTCCCTTTGACATAAAAAATAACCATATAAGTAATATCACCAATTAATGTGATATTATTTAATATGGTTATAATGTTAAAGGTTATTTTATAATTCTATAAATTAGTTCATCTTTTGTTTTATATTGTTTGGAAATCTTAATACTTTCATCTAATCTATGATATATACTCTCCATATCTTTATAGTCATTGTGATGAATAGTACAAATTACATCTCCAACTTTTACATAGTCAGAAACCTTCTTTGAAAATATTATTCCTACAGATGGATCTATTTCACTCTCTTTTGTTTCTCTTCCTGCTCCAAGTGACATTGCTATTTTCCCAATTCCCTCAGCATTTATCGAAGAAATATATCCCTCTTCTTTTGAAACATACTCACAAATATTTTTAGCAACTTTATATGTTTCAATATTATCTATAACATCAATATTTCCACCTTGAGAAACTATCCACTCACGAAACTTATTGTAAGCACTTCCATCTTTAATAGATTTAAGAGCAAGCTCTTTTCCTTCTTCTATTGAAGAAGCTTTTTTCCCTAAATATATCATAAGAGAAGATATTGTAAGAGCAACTTCAACTAAATCTTCAGGTCCATTTCCTTTTAAAACATCAATAACTTCCCTAACTTCTATAATATTCCCAATTCCATTTCCAAGAGGTTCATCCATATTAGATAGTACACAAATTGTAGTTCTACCTAATTTCTTACCTATATTAACCATAGTTGTTGCAAGTTTTTCCCCATCTTCTATGGTTTTCATAAATGCACCATTTCCAACTTTTATATCTAAAACTATAGCATCTGCTCCTGAAGCAATTTTTTTGCTCATAATGCTAGACGCAATTAAAGAAATATCATCAACTGTTGCTGTAACATCTCTAAGTGCGTATATTTTTTTATCCGCAGGAGCTAAAGCTTCTGTTTGACCTGCAATAACCATTCCATGTTTTTTTACCTTATCTTTAAACTCATCTATTTTCATTGAAGTTTTAAATCCTTCAATAGATTCTAGTTTATCAATAGTTCCTCCAGTAAAACCTAAACCTCTTCCACTCATTTTTGCAACTGGAATTCCAAAAGATGCAACTATCGGAGTTATAATTAATGAAATCTTATCTCCAACTCCACCTGTTGAATGTTTGTCAACTTTAACTCCATCAATATCACTTAAATCCAAAGTAGTTCCTGAAAACGCCATAGCTAAAGTTAAATTTGAGGTTTCTTCATCACACATTTTATTCAAAAATATTGCCATAATTAAAGCCGCTGCTTGATAATCTGGAATATTTCCCTTTGTATATTCATTTACAAAATACTCGATTTCCTCTTTAGATAACTTAAGCTTATTTTTCTTCTTCTCAATAATATCTATAATATTCATATAAAATCCCAGCCTTAGCCTAATATATTATTTTTAAAACTAGTTCCATAAATATCATTTTCAATTCCAAATAAATCTAAAACAGTTTTTCCAATATCACCAAAACTATCTCTTACTCCTAAATCACTACTCTTTAAATTTTTCCCATAAACAATTAAAGGAATTTGCTCTCTTGTGTGATCTGTTCCAGGAGTTGTTGGGTCACAACCATGGTCCGCAGTTAAAATTAAAACATCATCTTCTCTCATGTTATCTATAATTTCTGGAATTTTAGAATCAAATTCTGAAATTGCATTTGCATAACCATTAACATCATTTCTATGACCATACATCATGTCAAAATCAACTAAATTTGTAAACACAAGTCCATTAAAATCTCTTTTCATAACTTCTATGGTTTTATCTATACCATCCAAATTGCTAACAGTTTTAATTTTTTCAGTAATACCAAAACCATTAAATATATCATATATTTTACCAATGCTTACAACATCTTTTCCATTTTCCTTTAAATAATCAAGCATTGTTTTTCCTGGTGGATCTATTGCGTAATCTCGTCTATTTGAAGTTCTTTTAAATTCTCCAACTTTTCCAACAAAAGGTCTAGAAATTACACGCCCAACCAATCTATCACCAACAAGCATTTCTCTAGCTATCTCACACATTTTATACAATTCATCAACTGAAACAATCTCTTCATGTGCAGCAATTTGAAAAACTGAATCAGCAGAAGTATATAAAATTACATTTCCAGTTTCCATATGCTCCTTACCTAATCTCTCAATTATTTCCGTACCAGAAGCAACACAATTTCCTATAACTTTTATTCCGATTTTACTTTCAAATTCATCAATTATATCTTTAGGAAATCCATTTGGAAAAGTTTGAAGAGGAGTTTTAGTTATAACTCCAGCTATTTCTAAATGTCCAGTAATTGTATCTTTTCCTTGAGACAATTCATTACAAACTCCAATTGAAGCCAAAGGATTTTCACAAGGATTTAAATTTAAAGATTTTATGTTTCCTATTCCTAATTTTTTAAAATTATCCAATACGATCTTGTTTGAATTCTCAATTATATGACGAAAAGTATTGCATCCCTTATCTCCATAATTAGAAGAATCGTGCATTTCTCCAACACCTAGGCTATCTAAAACTATTAAAATTACTCTTCTACTCAAACATATCACCTCAAATTTTTAATTTAATAGATTAATTTAATTATAAACGGTGTAATTAAACATTGAAATAACAAAGAAATTAAAATGCTTAACAACACAAACAAAATTAAAAATCTCAATGAAATGGAATTATCATTCGTTGAAAATCTTCCTTTAAATCTTGTCCTAGAAATTCCTCTAGAAATACTCTTTACACTGAGCAAAATATATAAAAATAACATCAACGCATTTGGAAGTATTATTGTAAAAAGAGTTAAGATTACTCCTTTAAAACTAAAATTCGTAAGCATAAATGTAATTGTAAAACCAAGAGTAAATCCTTTTAAAGATAAAGTTACCAAAGTTATCGGTGAAAATAAAACGCTCGTACTAAACAAAACAAAAACTAATATTGGAATTGCAACTGTCAAAAATGTTGTTTTCAAAGTATGCATTATTGTAAAATTTCCATTTTGGATGGCATTCATATATTCTATAAAATCATTTTTAAGATACGTAACAATTTCTGAATCTAAATATGTAAATAAATAAACCCCTATTAAGAAACCTGAAAGTAGGAACAACAAAACCATCATATAAATAATAAAATTTTTACTATAATTCTCTTTTAATCCCACCGATAAAGTTCTACTTTTTATCATGTTTCTCATCCCCCTATTTGTTAAATAATTATGAGAAACAGTTTCCTTATATGTTTAAAAAAATAAAATTTTTTATTTTACTTGATAATATTTTCAAATATTTTTATTCCACAAACGGTTTTGCTATCGTATATTTTCCCATTATTAATCATCTCATTTATCTCTTTCAAATCAAATTCATGAATGTTTATAAACTCATCTTCATCTCCACTTTTTACACCTTCTGATAATCCAGTAGCATAATAAAAATGAATAATTTCATCTGAAAAACCTGGAGTCATTACAATCTTACCTAAAAACGTAACTGTCTTAGCTTTATATCCTGTCTCTTCTTCAAGTTCTCTTAATGCACATTCTTTAGGATTTTCATTTGGCTCAAGTTTTCCTGCTGGCAATTCAAACAAAACTTCATCAACAGTTTTTCTAAATTGTTCAACAAATAAAACTTTACCATCGTCTTTCATTGCAATGATTGCAACTGCACCATTATGACGAACAATATCTCTCTCTGAAGTTTTTCCATCAGGTAACGAAACCTTAACTTTTTCCATTTTAAATATTTTACCTTCATAAATCGTCTCAGTAGAAAGTGTTTTCTCAAACAAATCCATAATAGTACCTCCATTAAATTTTAAATTTGTATACTAGTCTAACACTTTTTAATTACTTAAAAGATTCAAATTCATTATAATTTTAAAACAAACCAAGAGATTAATCTCTAAAATATTATCTTAAACTCCATAAACACAAATATATTACATTTAAATACAAAAAAAATATAATAAAATCTGATAAACAGAAATTATTATATTTTTACAAATGCTATTTTAAGTTTATTTTTAAAAATATGGTGTCCATAATTAAACAATACACCTTTAAAATTAAGAGGATAAGAAAATTAATTAATATATTTTTTAAAAGGAGTTCTATATTATTATTACAACTTTAAAAATTTTTATACACCATATACAAAACTTTTCTTCCACATTAATTGGATATTAAAATCTTACTTCCCTCTCTAGAATCTTTAACTTCTACCTTTGACTTTATAATTTCTTTAAGCTCCTGCACATGTGAAATTATTCCTATTAATTTAGATTCATCGTTAGCATCTAACAAACACTCCAAAGCATTTTGAAGAGAGTTTGAGTCAAGCGATCCAAATCCCTCATCTATAAAAAGTGTATCTATAGATATTCCCCCTGAATATCTCTGCACAACATCTGATAATCCCAATGCTAAAGATAGAGATGCCTTAAAGCTTTCTCCTCCTGATAAAGTGTTTATCTTTCTTTCACTTGAAGTGTTATTATCAAAGACACTAATATCTAATCCCTGCTGAATTCTTGAATCAAAATTTTCCTTCAAATGTCTAAATAAAAATCTTCCATTTGTTAATTTTGAAAATCTAATATTTGCTGCACTAATAATTTCTTTAAAATAAATTCCCAAAATATATCTTTCAAAACTTATTTTGTGTACATTATTTCCATTGGCAATTTTATTTAGTTCATTTAAATTTGTTATGTATTTATCTTGATCAGAAATTTCTTTGTTTAAAGAAATTATGGTGTCTTTTGCTTTATTTAGTTGTGAAAAATTATTAGATAAATTTCTCTCACTTTTTTCAATTTCTTCAAACTCCTTATTTAATTGCAAAAGATTATTTTCAAAATTTTCCTCAGAAATAATTCCGTGGTCATTTAATTCTCTTTGTAATTTTGAAATGTTTGTATTTAAAAATTTATATTCATCGCGTTTTTCATCTAAAAAGTTTGTTCTTCTTTCAAACTCTTCTTTTGGTAATTTGTATTTCTCATAATCTTCAACATTTGAAAAATTATTTTCATGTATACTTTTTAAAAATTCTTCTTCCTTATCTTTCATTTCCTCTTTAAAATTTAATAATTGTTTATCTTTAATCTCTAACTGAGTTGTTAGTTTTAATGTTTCATTTTCACGTTTCTTTAGATTTTGATTTAACTCTTCGTTTAATTTTATTAATTTTTCATAGTTATTTTTTGTGCTAGTTAAAATTTTGGTGTAATCTTCTTTCGATTCAATATTAAATTTAAGAAGCTTTTCACTTTTTTCATGTAAAGAAGTTTTTAATGATGCCATTTCTATTTGAGTTTTTCCAATCTTTTCTTTGATATCCTCATGATTTTTCAAAACTTCTTTAAGATTTGTTTCAATATTAATTATCTTATCTTTATTTTTAGAAATTTTCTCACTTATAGATGAGCTTTCATTTAATGTATTTTTTAAAATTTTTATCACTTCTTCTATATTTTGTTGTGAAGGTATAGAAGACTCTAAGTAATTAAACTTTATAAATTTATCTTCTTGAAAATTTATATCATTAAATCTCTCTTTTAAATTATCCTCTCTAAGAGAAAGTTCATTTTTAACCTTAATTGTGTTATTACTTATTTCCTCTCTTTTAAGTTCAATATTTTTAAATTCATTTCTTAATGATTTTAATCTACTCTCATCAATTTCTTCATTAAACATCTCCGCTTTGTTTGGGTGATTAGTTGACCCACAAACCATACATGGAGTTCCCTCTACTAATTTTTTTGAAAGAATTCCTGCTTGATTTCTTAAATAAATTTCCTCATACTCATTGAGCTCATTAAGTTTTTCCCTGTAAATTTTAAAGATTTCATCGTAAATTGGAATAATTTCCTCATAATTTTTCTTGGTTTGATTATAAAGATTTAAACCCTCTTCATACTTAACTATCTTTGAGTTAATATCTTCTAAATACTTTATTTCATTTTCTAAATCAAATATTTTTGAGGTTATATGTGAATTCTCTTTCTCAAAATTTATCATCTCTTGTTTTTTAGTTTCAAGATTCCCTATTTCGTTTAAAAGTTTCTCTTCTTGATTTTTTAATAAAGTAATTTGAGAATCATAGTCTAAAAATTTCTTTTCAATCTCTAATTTTTCATCTAAAGATACTTTTAACCCCTCAAGCTCTAAAATCTTACTATATAAATTTTGAATTTCTAAAGAATCATTTTCTCTCTCTTTAAGCTCTTTCTTTAAATTTTCTAAATTTTCCTTGTAAATCTCTAAATCCTTTGTAATAAATTCTCTTTCTTTTAAGGATTCTTCATATTTTCCCTTAAGAGTTATTAAAACATTTTCCTTATCAATAATTTCAAAAGTTTTCTTAACATTATTTAAATAAGAGGCTTCCTCTTTTAACTTATCAATGTTAAGATTTTTAAACTGATTTTTAAAATCTCTAAGATCTCTTAACTTACTATGTAAAATATTTTTGCGATTAATTTCTTCTCGAAGCTTCTCTTTATTAATAGAAACATCTTTCATTTTTTCATTATAAGTTTGTATTTTATCTTCCAAAAATTTTAAAATATCTTCAAGAAGCATTTCTTCATAAGAAATATTTTCTTCAAAATCTAATGTCCCTAAAATACCTTTTATCTTTTCACTAAGTAAACTCACTTTATTTTGAGCTTGAGAAAACTTTTCTTTAAGCATATTTTGCATACGCTCAAAGTTCATCGTGTTAAAAATCTTCCTGTATATACTTTCTCTCTCTTTTGAATCTGCTGAAACTAATTTTCTAAACTCTCCTTGAGCAATCATAACAATTTGTTTAAATTGAGAATAATCTATCCCTAAAATTTCTCTTATTTCTTTATTAACATTTTTAAGACCAGTTATAACATCATCTTCTATAATAAGTTTTGCAGTTGCTCTATGAGTAACTTCCTTTCCTCTAGAAAATTTTGTTTGTTCTGGCTCTCTTCCTATGATATATTTTTTATCCTTATGATAAAATTCAAACTCAACATATGTAATAACTTTATTATCTGAAAACTGACTTCTAAGAGTATCGACTTTTCTATCTTGTCCACTTGTTTCTCCAAAAAGAGCATAACAAATTCCATCAAATATCATGGTCTTTCCGCTTCCAGTATTTCCTGTTATTAAAAATAATTTGCTATCATAAAACTTCGTGAAATCTATCTCTTCTTTTGACTTATAAGGTCCAAAAGCTTGCATAGTTAACTTTATTGGAATCATAAAATTTCTCCTACTTATTTTCTAAATTTTCAGAATCTTTAAATACATCTTTTATAATTTTCGTTTGCTCATCATTTAGCTCTTTATTTGAAACAAACATATAAAATTTTTGAAATAATTCATAAGGAGATTGAAGAGAAATATCAGAGTTTGTAATTTTATACTCTCTCTCTAATTCTTCTTGGGCATCTTTAAACTTAACTTCCATAACATTTTTATAAACTTTTCTAAGTTTTGAAATAGGATCAGAAACCCCAATAGAATCATGAAGAATTACTCTATAGTAATCTAAAAGATTTTTATCTTTATAAAATTCTCTACTTGTTAAGGTTTCAATGTACCCTTCAATTTCTTTCATATCATATTTTAATTTTAAATCAATCTGATAAAACTCTATATTTCCTTTTTCTTTAATATCAATTATCGTAACTGACTTTTTTTGTTTCATCTCAGAAAAAGAATATTTAACAATAGAACCAGAATACCTTATATGATCATAAATAACTTTTTGAGGAGCGTGTAAATGTCCAAGAGCAACATAATCAAAATCTTTTAAAATCGATGAATCCATAACTTCTTGTCCACCGATTGAAAGCCTTCTTTCTGATTCGCTCTCAATCATTTTTTCCATATCTTTATTTGAAAAATACCCATGACCAATAAAAATATTTCTCTTTGTGTAATCAATCTCTACTTTTTCCATTATGGTATATAGTGCATCATTTGAAGTTTTAATATTTAAATCATCATATAAATGTTTTACATAAACCTCATCAAAATAAGAAAGAGGGTAAAAATTTATTTCCCCAAACTCATCATTTAAAACTATTTTGTTAATCTTTCCATTAAATTTACCCTCAATATAAATTCCACTTTCTGAAAGAAACTCTTTCATAAAAGAAAGCCTATCAGCACTATCATGATTTCCAGAAACTAAAATTATCTTTACTTTATAAACTTTCACAAACTTAACTAATATATCATTTAAAAATTTAATAGAATCCGTATCAACAATTGGTTTGTCATACAAATCCCCTGCTATAATTACAACATCAATTTTTTCTCTCTCTAAAATCTCATATATTTGTTCAAACACATACTCTTGATTTTCAACCATTGAAAATTCATTTACTTTTTTCCCAATATGCCAATCTGATGTATGAAGAATTCTCATACTTCCTCCTAAGATTTATAAATTTTTCAAAATCATATAAGCAGCCTTTAATGCTTCAAAAGAAGATCTCCTTCTTACAAGATCTCTATCTCCAAGAAAATTAAACTTTTTAACGTAAACTTTATCTAAAACCTTAACCCCAATATAAACAAGTCCTGCTGGTTTATTCTCACTTCCATTTGGTCCTGCAACTCCTGTAATAGATACACAAACTTCTGAATGAGTTTTTCTACTTAATCCTTCTACCATTTCTCTTGCAGTTTCAGAACTTACTGCTCCAAATTTTTCTATAACCTCTCTTGAAACACCAAGATTATTTATCTTAGCTTCATTTGAATAAGTTACAAAAGACTCATTAAAACATTTTGATGCTCCACTTAAATTTACAAATCTTGAAGATGCCATACCTCCTGTACAAGATTCCCCAAAAGAAATTTTAAAATCCCTCTTTAAAAGCTCCGAATATAAAAGTTCTTCAATCTCCTCTGTTCCTTCTGAAAATATAAATTCTCCCACACGTTTATAAATTTCCTCTTTAAAAGGAACTATGAGATTTTTTCCATCAAAATCATTTTTACACTCAACGGTAATTCTTAAATCAATGTGATCTCCTTTTGAATAAATCCCAAGAGTTGGACTTTTACTTTGAAATAAATCCGTTAAATCTTTATTTATATCTCCCTCTTCAACCTCTGATAATTTTAAAATTTCTGAATAGTATTTTTTATCTGTAAATTTACCTAAATAAATTTTTACCTTATCAAACATTTTATATAATTCTCTTGGTGGTCCTGGAAGATTAATTAAAATTTTTCCATCACACTCAAAAATAATTCCAGGTGCAGTACCAAAATCATTTTTAATGTAATCACAATCTTCTGGAACATACGCTTGTTTTAAATTTGCCTCAGTTATATCTGAAGTTTTTAAAACCTGTTTTAAATCTTTAACACAATCCTCATTTAAAATGAGATTCTTCCCAAAATATTTTGAACTTGCCTCTTTTGTTATATCATCGTCAGTTGGTCCAAGCCCTCCTGTTGTAATAACAACATTCATTCCTCTTTTAAAAGCCGTGTCAATAGAATCAATTATTCTATTAAAATTATCTCCAACACTTGTATGATAATAAACTCCTACTCCCATGCTTGCAAGCTCCCTTGCAATAAACCTTGAATTTGTATTTACAATATCTCCAAGTAAAATTTCACTTCCAACACAAATTATTTCACATCTTAAATCTTTCACAACTCATCACCTCTTAACTCTATCATACTTAATAGGTTTTGTTTTTTCAATTTCTTACCAGTTATATAAAAACAAAAAAATAATGACGTTTAAAAAACGCCATTATTTTTCAAATGATACAATTACCTCTGTTGAAATTCCAAACTCACTATTAATTTCAACTTTTCCTTTATAAAGTTTAACTATTTGAGATGCAATAGATAATCCTATTCCAAAACTATTATTATATTTACGAGCCTTATCTGCCCTATAAAATTTATCAAAAACTTTATCTATATCCTCTTCTTTTATTCCGATTCCATTATCTTTAATAGAAATATACACTTGTGATTCATCTTCATAAGTTTTAATTTTAATAATCTTAGGATCCTTATCACAATATTTTATTGCATTGTCTATAAAAATTATAACAAGTTGTTTTAAATGCTCCTTAGAAATTTTAAAATAAATTTCTCCATCTCGTTTAAATTCAAATTGAGCATCATGTTTTAACATATCAAATCCATAAAGCACCTCATCAATAACTCCATTAATATCAACGCTTTCTTGAATTAAATTCTCTTTTACCTCATTTTCCATTTTCGTTAAACACAATAAGTCATTTACAAGTTTTATAAGCCTCTCCACTTCTTCTAGTGCAATATTTAAAGATTTATCAAGAGTTTCTTTATCATCTTTTCCCCATCTGTTAAGCATTCGTAAATGACCTTTTAAAATCGTAAGGGGAGTTCTTAATTCATGAGAAGCATCTTGAACAAATTGTTTTTGAAGATTAAAAGATTTTTCAACTTCATCCATCATAGAGTTAAATACAATTCCAATTTCATCAAATTCATCTCTAGGATTTATTATATCAACCCTATTTGACACTCCTCCATCTTTAACATTTTCCATTGTAGATTTGAGAGTTTTAAGTTTATTTAAAAATTTCCTTGAAATATATATTCCAGCACCTAAACTCAATAAAACTATAATTAATACACAAGTTAACATTATAGGAACTATATTATCAACAAAGTCCTCATATATTTCAATTTCTTTCTCCATATAAATATAATTTTTATCTCCTCTTAAATAAATAGGTCCATGTAAAATAATTTTACCATCACTATCTACACTTTTAGATTCAATAAACACTTCAGAAGGAGCATCAGTTTTATATATAAGTTCAGGCACATTATCTGTTATAAAAATTATTTCCTTATTTTCATTATAAATAACAAGATCTAAATCCATTAAGTCAAAAGTTCTAAGATAACTAACATAATCAATATTATCTATGTCAAAAAATATAGCAATCTGATCATATATAGCTCTTACATTATCTTTTTCCTGATCAAAAATCCACGCCTTCACCAAAAAAAACTGTGCTAAATATGTTGATATAAATATTCCTATCATTATAAAGAAAGTAATAATTGACATTTGCCAAAACGTAGATAATCGCTTAAATACAGTTTTCATTACCTTATCACATATCCAATCCCACGTACTGTTTGAATACAATCATAATATTTTAACTTTGAACGTAAATGCCTTATATAAACATCTACAATATTATTTTCTCCATCATAATTATATCCCCAAATATTTTCTATTAAATAATCTCTAGTTAATACTTTGTTTTGATTTTTCACTAAATGAACCAACAATTCATATTCCTTCGTTGTCAAATTAATCAAATTACCATTACACTCAACAGTTCTAGATTCTATATTTATAACAATATCTTTAAACTCCATAAGATTTTTGTTCTCAGTATTATTATTGGTTCTTCTAAGAAGCGCTTCAATACGAGCAAGAAGTTCTTCTATTGCAAAAGGTTTTACAACATAATCATCTGCTCCCATTTGAAACCCTGAAACTTTATCCATTACACTATCTCTTGCTGTTAACATTATTATGGGAGTTGTTTTAACCTTTCTAATTCTCCTACAAATTTCTATTCCATTTAAAGTTGGGAGCATCAAATCAAGCAATACTAAATGGTAATCTTGACTAAGAGCTTTATCAAGACCCTCTTTACCATCGTAACAATTTTCAACCTCATATCCCTCATAAGTTAATTCCATCTTTATAAAAGAAGCTATGTTTTCTTCATCTTCTATAACAAGTATTTTGTACATAAATACTCTCCTAAGTTAAACAAAATATTTCTTATAATTATAACATATATACTTTTTTAATCTTAAATTTTTATAAAAAAAAGGTTAGTATAAACTAACCTTTCTTCCTATTAATCCCAATCGTAATAACGTCCATTTTTCCATTGTCCTTCATAGTCAACATCTGTTATATATCCATACTCAGTAATTTCAACCTTAACTACTACTCCATCAGATTTTTTAATTGTATACTCATATTCCTTAATTCCATCATCCCAATCTTGCTTTACACGCTGAACTGTTCCTGGAAATTTCTTTAAAACTATTTGTCTTAATTGTGCTTCAGATTTTTTAGTTGCAGCCTCAGCTACTACTGCTGTATTTGTATCTCCAGAAATTGTTGAAGTAACTCCAAGTATTCCTGAAAGCATTAATGATGCTGATAAAATTCCTGCTAATTTTTTTAAACCTTTTTTATTATTCATAATTAAATTAATCTCCTTTAAATTTTAAGATAATATTTTTAAGTCAATAATTTTAAATTTTTAAACTCGAATTTTATTAATCCCAATCATAATAATCATCTTCAAAATCAATGTCAGTTATATATCCACTTTCTAATATCTCAACTTCAACTATTGCACCAGAACTTGTTTTTATTATATATTTATACTCAATCATTCCATCATCCCAATCTTGATAGAAATGTAAAACTGTTCCTGGCACTTGTCCTAAAACTATTTTTCTAAGCTCTGCCTCAGATTTTTGTCCTGATCCATAACTTGGAGCAGGTGCTGGTGTATTAGTTGATGGAGCAGGTGTTGTGGATACTTGAGATGTAGTATTCGTTGTACTTACAGTATTAACCACTTCTGGTGTTGAGAAAGAAACAGGTCTTAAATTATAATCATAAAAATCAAAATCATCTTCACGTTCAACTTTTATAACTGTTCCTGTCTCTGTTTCAACATCAACTTCAAATATTCCACCACTATTTGCTTGAATCATAAACTCGTACACAAACTTTCCACGTTCAACATCTTGTTTGTGAGCTAAAACATTTCCTGGAACTCTTGTTAAAGCTATCTGTTGAGCTTGTTCAAAAGAAAATTTAACATTAAATAAATCTTTATTTATAAATCTGTTTCCTTGTGCGTCATAATCATAATCTATATCCCAAACTTTTCCATTTGAAGCAACAAGTTCTATCTCTCTCTGAATTCCATTTTTATCTATAATTTTAAACTCTACAATTTTTCCAACCATCATATCATAATCATACTTTGTTTTAATAATATTTCCTGGAATAATTTGTAGAGCTTTTTGTTTAAGCTCTTCTAATGACAACTCAGCTTGTTGTTTAGTTGTAGTAGCTTGAGTCGCATTAGCTACTGAAAAATTATTAGAGTTACCACTTTGTCCACCAATAACTCCAAAAAGTAATGCTACTGAAAATATACATGCTGCTATTTTCATTTTGCTATTTTTCATAATTCTTTTTTCCTCCACAATAAATCAATTTCTTGATGTCATGACTTATCATGTTTAAAGTATATACAAGCTAGACTAAAATTCCTTTAAAGTTAGATTAATATCACATAAAACTTCCATTAAAATTTTTTAATCTTTATTAAAACCTAGAATTTCAAAAGACTTTTGTATATATTTATTGTTCATTACTAAATTCCAAATAAGGTTTGTCCTATAATTTTCAATCATAATTATTGAAATTCCTTTATCTATTCCAATTTCATAATCACAAAACCAATTTTCATCCAAATTATATGAATCTCTAAATCCATATTTTCCCCAAAGTTTCTCTTTAAAATTTTCGTACATATAGTTCATTGACTTTATTGACTCTTCTTCTGTAAACACAATTGATCCAATTGATCCACACACAGCAATTGTTCCATCTTCTGTTGAAAGATTTAATGAAGGTGGTGTTCCTAAAGTTCCAACATATCCTCTTGGAGTTTCGCATGGAGTTATTCCCCAAGAATTTTCATTATAAGATTTAAATCTATGAGAATTTTTAATTGAATGATTCCTACTTATAATTGTCGCAATCTTTGAATTTTTAAAATAATCAACTCCCATTTTATCTTTATTATTTCTAAAATCTAAAAATCCATGAGAAAATTGATGAGTAAAAAGAGAGCCAAAGGGAGAGTAAATAAATTTCTCTCCATTAAAATTAATTTCATCTCTATTAAAACTATAAAACATCTCTTTGTTTATTTTATAAGTTGGAGAGGAAACTCCAAGAAAATACATAATAAGTTGCTCTGCATAACTATCCCATTCTCCAAAATGCTTTTTGTTTTTATCATCATATCCCATATAAAATCTATTTGTATTTTTGTTTCTGAAAAATTCCCAGTTCACTCTTCTATAAATTTTTTCAAAATAAACCGTTGCTTCATTTTTAAAGTATTCAGAAGAAACCATAGCACCCATTAAAAATATTGATGTATCAATTATAGAAACTTCAGAATTCCACGCGGTTTCTCCCGTATCCATATTTAAAAAATGATTGAAAAATCCTTCTGTATGAGAAGCGTTTTCATACATGCTCTTAAGAGTCTTTATTGTTCTTTCATATCCTTCGTTGTATGTAATATATCCACGGCTCACTCCTATTACAATTGCACAAAGTCCAAATCCAGTTGAGGCAATCGACGAAACATTTTTATGAGTTTCAAATTTTGAAGTTGAATCTTTCACATATCCAAATGTTTTTTCATTCTTACTACACTCATTCCAAAAAAAATCAAAACAACCTTTACTCTCTAATTCTAAAATTTCATACTTACTCAAAATTTTTCCTCCAACTTAAAACATTTAACCTTAAATTATTTTTCGAAAAATATTTTAAATTGTTTAGTCAAAACAAAAAACTTCACAACAAACGTTGTGAAGTTTCAAAATAATTCTCTATTTAAAATTTATTTGTATTAAATTTTCTCCAGAAGTTAATTTCTCTTCAAGAATTTTTTTATCCAAAGATTTAAAATCATTTCTGTAAATATTCTCTTCATTATTAATAGGTAATTTTTCACCATTTAAAATTATATCTCTAATTTCATTTCCTTCATTTAATACATACATAATTTTTACCTTCTTATTTAAAATCTTATAGTCTACTTCCACCTCTTTAAAATCTTTTGGAAAAATTGGATCAAATATAATTTTATCTTTACGCTCTCTTATTCCAATTACATTTGTTATAAGTTGATTTATAAAAATTCCAGGTCCACTTGAATATATTCTCCATCCCCCTTTAACTTTTACCTCTCCACTTCTTAACTTATGAAAATTTTCTTGAAAGTCATATCTTGATTTAAAGTCTCCCTCAGAACTTGAAAAATAAGTATTGCTTTGTCTATATTCTGCATTTTTAACATTATCGTTTATCTTTATTGGATTAATTTTAAATAAAGCTTCCCAAACTTTTTCACTCTCTTTAAGTTTACACATAGACCCAATAAATCTAATATGTGCATGAACATATTGAAGAGAAATTTCCCGTCCAACATTTGATGCACGTTCTGCTCTTTTAAATATTTTTGAAATTCCTCCATTATATTTAGGAGTCATATCCATAAGTCTAATTCCATCATTAAAAGTTAAATGTTTATCTATTATAGATTCATTAATTTCCCCTTGATTCTTATCAACAATTTCAGAGATTATACTTCTTGTAAGTGGAAGAAGTCTATAATTTATTCCTGTTTTCTTATCATCAGGATGTATTATATATTCAACTTTTCCATCTTCATGTAAATATAAAAATCCACCTATAACATCATCTTTAATTGAAAACTTTAAAAAATCTCTCTGAATCCCATTATAAATTTTAAATAATTCATCTTTAAAATCTTTTTCATCAATTATAAGATATAATTTCTTAAAAGTTTCATAGGAGAGAGCCATAGTCCAAGTAGATATAAGTCTCTTTTTAAATAATTCATTTATTGGTTGAAGTGTATCGTCCCAATCTCCTCCCTCATAACTAATTAAATATGTTCCATCTAAAAATCTTTTCTTTATAGATTCTACTCCTCTTTTAATATGAGAGAGAATTGTTTCTCCTTCTAAAATTTCACAAGTTGGAAAACTTCTATAAACACATTTCTCATTTAAAATTTCTTTATCTCCAGTTACAGCTATATACTCACTGATAACTTTAAGTGGCCAAAATATAATATCTCCATGAGAATCATCTTGCTGCATATTATATTTATCAAACATAAACCATTGAGGAAATTCTCCTGTTTGTTTAAATTGATGAGAAAATGTTTCAATTAAAATTTCTCTAATGATTTTATAATTATGAGTAGCCATAAAATATTCAATTGGCC
Source organism: Clostridiales bacterium (assembly GCA_017889345.1). Classification (GTDB taxonomy): domain Bacteria; phylum Bacillota; class Clostridia; order Clostridiales; family Clostridiaceae; genus Dwaynesavagella. The sequence goes on from JAGHEJ010000003.1 coordinate 74,620, forward strand.
CCTGACATACATCACGAGTTCCCCAAGCTGCCCCACCTGATTGCTCAAGTCCATGAGGTGACGAGAAATGTATTAAAGCATTATGAGTATAAAAATGAACAATCTCATTTAATTTTTCCATATCATATTTTGAGTTTTTACATTTAATATTAAATCCATTTATTAAATCATCATAAAACTTAAGAAATTTCCTTCTCTCTTCTTCAAAGGAAGAAGGTTTTAAAGTTAAATCTTTTTGATCTAATGAGGATAAAATATATTTTTTAAATTTACTTGTATTATTAATCTTAAAAGTAATAAGAGTTTGGTTTCTTCTTACATTATCAAGAAAGAAAACCTCATCTCCCCCAAAACAAAATTCACAATCAGAAAAAATTATTTCATAATTAATATTTGGATAAGTGTTTTTCAAAAATGAATTTTCTAAAGGATAAATTTTAATTTTATTTCCCTCTTTAAAAACCTCACATCCTCCTTCAAATTCACTTTCTCCCATAACAATTTGATTTGTAATTAAAAATTCATACTCATTATTATTTAAAGACTCTACTTCTAAACAAAGCCTCTCTTCATTTAAAGATACATAGGAAGTAATTTTAATAACATCATCTTTTATCTTGTAATACCAAGTTGAAAAATTTACTCCCATTTCATAAATCCCAGCAAGAGATAACATCTTAAATTTTCCATCAAGTTTTATATAAATTCTCTCCCCAGAATTTTTCAAAACATTTAAAAGCCCTCTATTAACTGACATCATTTTATTTAAACTTGTATTTCCAATTACAACTTGAGAATTAAAAAGTCCATACATATAATTAGTTGAAGAAAGAATACTTCTATTGATTCTATCTTTTGAAATTCCATTAATTATAATGTTTCCATGAGGTCTTTCACATAAAATCTCTTTTCTTTGAAGAACAACATGGGAATGGTCCTTTGTGAAAAATGATAATAAATTTTCATTTTCATATTCTTCAAATTTTCTCTCTTTATAAATTTCATTAATCTCATCTTTTGAGAACTCTAAAGATGAAATTACTCCGTTAAACTCTTCTTTCAAAGAAACCTTATCTAAATTTTTAAACTCATTTTTAATCTCTACAAGTTTTTCAAACTTCTCATTAATTTCACTTGTAAATTTTAAATTTTCAATTGCATGAGGATAATCCTCTTTATAAAGAGCATAAAAAACAACTTTCTTCTGTCCATTTAATTTCATTTTTTCCGTTTGAAGACATATATAAGAAAGCTCAAATTGATAGTTTTCCTTTAAAAGATTTTTATCTAAATAAAAAGGAACATTAGTTAACTTATATTCCTTTGTGAAAAAACTCATTTGATCTGTTGAATAAGAGATTATTTTAGAATTTAAACACCCTTGCTCAATATATGGAAACTTTCCATTTTGATCTTGATTTTGTCTTGAACAAACAACATATCCATTTTCATTTTCAAGAATTTTATGGTCTATATATTGACTTGTATATAATTCATTTGAGGTGGTGGCTTTTTTATGAGCGATACTAACATCTTGACAATACAAAATATCAAATTCTAAATTTTCTCCATGTAAATCAACTTCATAAAACCAAATACTTTTATCAAAAAGAGTAAATCTCACAGAGTATTTTAAATCTTCATATTCTCCATAAAACAAAACAGAATTTTCATCATACATAAGCTTTGAATTTGATTTAATTCCAAAAAGAGGAATTACTTTCACAGAATTTTTTTCATACAAACGAAGATATAAATTATTCATTGATCCTTCTTTATTAGTTCCATTAAACATATTTATCATTATGTCTCCAGAAAAAATTTCAAATATATCTCCACTCTCTAAGAACTTAAATACTGTATTTTCCTTTTTTATCTCCAAAAGTTTAACTTCCGAATTAAGTATCATAAAAATACTCTCCTTAAACTGTATTTTCAAATTAGTTTTCTCACGAATTAATTATTTATGTAAACAAAAAGAGCAGATCAATTGACCTACTCAAATTCTCTTCTATCTAATTAAATTTATTTTCTCTTTAAATCTTTTCTTGGAACAACTTTACGACTTCCACTCGCAGCATTTTCTATAGCTCTATCTCTTGCTTTTTTAAGATTTTCATTATTAATCATTCTATTTCCATTTATTATGTTTTGAACAGTACTCTTAATTCCCATATCAATCAATTGATTTACAGTGTCTAAATTTCTAGAAACTCTTGCATGTGTAGTTAAACTCGCTCCACTAATACCCAATCCAATTGTTCCTAGAAAGAGCAATCCCCTAATATTACCTCTTTTCATTATTACCACCTATTAATCTTCAAATATTCTATTAACTATTTTAACATTTTTTTTAATAAAATGACAGAGCTATAAAAATATTATCTTTATAATTTGTTTGAACTAATTAAAGATACATTACTATCAAATTTATTTGTAATTACTCCTGTTTGATTTCTAATTTCTTGTTTTGTAACTTTTCCATTACTAATCCACTCAGTAACTAAACCATTTGCTCCTCTTTCACTTCTTAAAATAAGTTTTCCATCTTTATCAAAAGTTTCAGTACGTGTTCCAGTGGAAGTAATTTCTATACGATGCTTTTTCCCATCTAATCCTTCCCTTACTTGAAACAATCCACCGCCATTTGTCTTCCTATTTTCCAAAATAATATTTCCTGAACTTGAACTTGATGAACTCGACGTTGGTTTTAAAACTCTTCTATTATTTAAGTTTGCTTGCTTATAATAATTTGTTTGTTTATATTTATCAAAATTATACTGAGGAGTTATTTCTTGAGAAGTTGAAGAAGTACTACTTGATGTAACTCCCTTTGATGAAGTATTTTGATTTAAAGAACTTGTACTAGGACTTCCTGCATTTGCTCTTAAATTACTCGTTAAAACAACTCTTGGAGTTTGAGTACTTGATGTTGATGGTCTAAAAAGTCCTCCAATTCTCGAAATACCACTTGTTATCATTTTGGGAATTCTTATTCTTGGACTACTTTTTGCTACAACTGTACAAAGCATTGGGACACTTAAGGCTGTCGAACTTATTAATAATAATTTTGAAATTCTCTTCTTATTTTTCATTTTCCTCCACCCTATTTAACCTTTTAAATTAATTTTGTCCACAATTTATTCATTTATGTAAACAAAAATCAGATTAATTAATCTGCTTTAATTTTTCATGTAAATTATTTACAATAATTCTATTTACAACTTTGTTGTTATTAATTATTTCTGTCACTGAATAAATTTGACTTTTCTCACTTTTTAAAATAAGCTTTCCATTTTTATCAAAAGTCTCTACGTAAATTCCACTTCCAGTATTTTTTATACGATGCTCAAATCCATTATCCCCTTTTATAATTTTAAATAATCCATCTGATCCATTTCTAACTGGTAAAAGACTATTTTTAGGTTTCTGCTCTGGTGTAAAAACTCTTCTATATTGAAGTCTTGCTTGTCTAAAAAAATTTGTACTTCTATATGCAGCAAATATTCTTGTAGTAGCCTTTGCAATATTTTTATCGTTACTATTTAAAATTACCAAACATAACATCAATATTTTTGAAATATTCCTTTTCATTTCTTCACTCCGTTTATTGTAAATTTAATCACCATCTTTAAAATAATCAAAAAGCAGACCATATGATCTGCTTTCTAACTCCTAAAAATTTTTCAATCTAATTCTTCAATCTATATGTAAAATTATTTCTTAAAAAATCTTTTTGCTCTATCCCATAAAGACCCTTTTCCAGAACTTGATACACCACTTTTACTTGGTACTATACCAGTTCCCCCTGAAGCTCCTTGTACACTTTCACTTGAAGCTGTTAAATCATCTAAAGATACTGCTCCGTGATTAACTATTCCTTCTTTTTTACTAGATGATGATTCTTCTTCTAAAATATTATTCATTGATCCATACATTCCATTTGAATTTCCTATAGCCATTTTGTAAGTTTTCGTTCTTACAGGTTTATGACCTAATGTTTTATCTGATAATAATGATTTATTTTCAATTGGTAAACTACTATTCACAGAATTATCCATAGCCAATTTATATGTTCTCGCTCTTCTTGGGCCCGTATTTGTTAATGGAGTTTCAGAATCTGGAGACATTGAAGGACTTAAAGAACTTGACACATTTCCAAATTTAGGATTAGTTCTAATACCTGTTGGACGTTTTGGAGTTGATTCTGCTACCAACATGGTCATCATAGGAACACTTAATACTATCGAACTTATTACTGTTAATTTTGAAATCTTTTTTCTCATCAATTTTCCTCCATTACGTCATTTATGTAAATTAAAAATATTTAATCAATATATTGCTCATTAATTTTACACCTTATTCATATATCATTTCAATAATAAAATTAAAAAAAGGTATCCATATTTTTACAGATACCTCTAAGTTTTAAGAATAATTTTTACTAATAAATTCTTTCTCACAAATTCCTTCATCGTGATTAAATTTTATCGCTAATGAGAAAAAATATCCAGACAAAAGATTAAAAAAGTTAAATAAAAGATTTTGAACTTCATGTCCATTTTCTTTGTGCCTATAAATCATTCTTACAACAGCTTTACATTTAGATCTTATTACATGAGCATAACAAGCACAAACTCCACCTTGTGGAATCACAAATTTTTTCACCAAATCCTTATACTCATTTTTGTAAAACATATATCTTTCATTAATCCAATTTAAATCCTCTTCATTTAAACTTAAAAAAGTTCTAAGAGTTGGATTTAAATGGTAAACTATCTCACAAACTTTCTCAAGTTCATCTCTTAAAGCCTCATCTTTTACAAATCCTCTTAAAAGTCCAATCATACTTGAAACTTCATCAGTTAAAATTTCAAAATCACATTTTAAATCTTTTAGATCATCATATAAAAAAGGATACGCAATATGTTTTCTCATAAAATGCCTCCTTAAACTAAAACCTTAACACTTTCATTTATATAAATTTCATCTTTAGAAACAATAGAGTCAAAAGCCAAAATATTTACCCCATTATTTTTACAACTTAAAAGAGCATCTTTAAATTCTTTGTGTGTATACTCGTTTGGTGTAAAATATTTTACACCGTTCATCTGTATAATAAAAATAATGTAAGCCTCATATCCATTTTTTCTAGCGTAAATAAGCTCATTTAAATGCTTAACTCCACGAGTAGTTGGAGCATCAGGAAAAAGTACAACTCTATTTTCTTCAAGAGTAACTCCCTTAATTTCAACAAAAGCTTTTTTATCTTCATACTCTACATAAAAATCAAATCTAGAATCTCCATAAAACACTTCGCTCTTAATTAAATTTAAATCTTTAAACAAATTTCCTTTAAGTACCCACTCTTTAAACATTTTATTTGGAACTTGGCTATCAATATTTATAAGCCTATCTCCTTTATACACGCTTATTAAATCAAATTTTGTTTTTCTATGTGGTGAATCACTCTCTTCTAAAAAAACTTTACTTCCTTCAATTAAAATTTCCTTACATCGTCCTGTATTTTTAACATGACAAACTTCAACTTGTCCATCAATTTCCACATGAGCAATAAATCTGTTTATTCTCTTTATAAAAATTCCTTCTCTAATTTTTAAATATTTCATCTCTATACCTTATCATGAAGTTTTTTGTAAGCTCCATTTAAACTCATTAACTCTTCATGAGTTCCTCTCTCAATGATTTTCTTTTCATCAATCAAAATTATTTCATCAGCATTTTTAATAGTTGAAAGTCTATGAGCTACTATTATATTTGTCCTTCCTTTTGATAATTTTTCTAAAGACTCTTGAATTTCTCTCTCTGTTACATTATCAAGAGCAGAGGTTGCCTCATCAAGTATCATAATCTTAGGATTTTTAAGAAAAACTCTAGCAATAGATATTCTTTGTTTCTGCCCACCAGAAAGTTTAAGTCCCCTCTCTCCTACAAAAGTATCGTATCCATCTTTAAGAGTTGTTATAAAATCATGTATACTTGCTTTTTTACAAGCATCAATTATTTCTTCCATTGTAGCATGAGGATTTCCAATTATAATATTATCTTTTATTGTTCCAGTAAATAAAAACACTTCTTGAGAAACAATTCCAATATTTCTTCTTAAAGAATCTAAGGTTACATCTTTTATACTTGTCCTATCAATTTTAATATCTCCCTCAGTTAATTCATAAAATCTTGGGATCAAACTACAAATTGTAGTTTTTCCTCCTCCTGATGGTCCAATTAAAGCTATTGTTTTTCCTGCGGGAATATCTAAACTAAAATTATCTAAAACATTTTCTAAAGACTCATTATACCTAAAACTAACGTTTTCTATTTTAATATTACCCTTAACATTTTCAAGTTCTTTTGCATCTTTACTTTCCTTTTCTGTTTCTTCATGTAAAAGTTCTTGAAATCTTTCAAATCCACTCATACCATTTTGAAGTTGCTCTGTGAAATTAATTAATTTTCTAATAGGTTGTATAAACATTTTTACATAAAGTACATAGGCAACGAAATCTCCAATAGTTATACTTCCATTAAAAGTAAAATACGCTGAAGCAATGAGGGCTAAAAGTTCTAAAATATCAACTAAGAAATATGTTCCCGAGAAAAATTCTCCCATTCTTCTATAAGCATGCTCTCTTGCTTTCTTAAACAAAGAATTTGAAACCTCAAATTTATTTAGTTCACTTTCCTCATTTACAAATGACTTTGTAACTCTAATTCCTGAAATTGAATTTTCAATAACAGCATTAACATCTCCAGTTTTAATTCTCGTTTCTTTAAAAGCCTTACTCATTTTCTTTCTCATAATAATTGCAAAAATAAGTATCACTGGTATAAAGGAGAAAATTATGAGAGTAAGTTTTAAATCTATAAAAGATAATAAGGTAAATGATCCAACTAACATAACAAGAGATACAAATAAATCTTCAGGTCCATGGTGAGCAAGTTCTGAAACCTCCATCAAATCATTTACAATTCTAGACATTATGTTTCCTGTTTTATTATCACTAAAATATTGATTAGGAAGTTTTTGAAGATGAACAAAAATATCTTTTCTCATATCCCCCTGCATTCTAACTCCAACAATATGCCCATAATATTGCATAAAATAATTTAAAAATCCTTTTATTATAAATATGGTAAGTAAAATTATGCAAAACACAATAAGCATTCTTATATTTTTGTTCGGCACAACATCGTTTATAATATTTCTTGTAAGCATTGGATATACAAGATCGATTAACGCAACCATAAACGCTGCGAATAAATCTAAGAAAAACAATTTTTTGTACGGTAAATAATAGCTAATAAATTTTTTAAACATAAATTTTCCTTTCTAAATTTAATTATCAAATAATAATAATTCTATTGTGTAAATTTTCTTAAGTCAATTAAAAAAACTACATCAAAAACGATGTAGTCCTTTTATTTTTCTTACATGAAACTTCCATATTAATTAGATGTACTTTTTATAAAATTTAAAATTTCATCAAGCATAATTTCAGTTGAGTTAAGCCCTCCAGAAATTACATACCAAGCTTCTGAATCTAAATATAATATTCTTCCATTTTTATAAGCATCGGTAGATTTTATAAGTTCATTTTCTAAAATTGCTTTCGCTGTAGATTCTCCCCCAATAGCTGCTCCTCTATCTACAACAAATATATACTCTGGATTTTTATCAACAACATATTCAAAAGAAACTTGTTGCCCATGAGTAGAAACCTCAATATTTTCATCTTCTGGTTTAAATCCAAGTTCATTATAGATAAGCCCATATCTTGAACCAGGACCATAAGTACTTATTGCTCCTTCATTAACCATCAAAGTTAAAACACTTAAATCTTTTTCATTTACTAAGGTTTTAATTTCATTAATTTTATCTTCAATATTTTTAAGTTTTGATGATGCTACATCTTCTTTTTCAAAAACCTTTGAAAGAGTATTAACATTTCTCTTAACATCTTCCATATATTTACTTCCATTTATATTTAATAAAAGAGTTGGAGCAATCTCTGAAAACTTCTCTTGTAAATCTGCTTGTCTTCCACCTAATAATATTAAATCTGGTTGAAGAGCATTAATTGCTTCATAATCTGGCTCTTTTAAATCACCTAAATCTGCATATTTTCCATCTTCATACTTTTCAAATCTTTTAGGAAGAGCAGCTTTTGGAAGTCCAACAACCTCAACTCCTAAATTATCTATAATATCTAATAATCCATAGTCAAACACAACAACTCTTTGAGGATTTTTAACAACCTCTACTTCTCCATTCATATCAGTTACAACTATTTTCTCTACATTTGTAGTATCTTGTTAAACTTCTTTTGAAGATCCACAAGAAACAGTTACTCCCATAAATAATCCAAGAGTCATTAAACTTAAAAACTTTTTAAAACCTTTTTTATTCATAAAATTTTCCTTTCTAATAATAAATACTGATCTTTCTTCCATTTATATTTTGAACATCAAAATCCATCTGATAAATTTCTCTAAGAGTATTTTGATTTATTATTTCATCAGTTGTTCCATTTTTAAGAAGCTTTCCATCTTTAAATGCAACAACATAATCAGAATAACAAGAAGCAAAATTTATATCATGCATAACAATAACAATTATTTTGTTAAGCTCGTCGCATAATTTTCTTAAAACTTTCATCATTTGAACGGAATTACTCATATCCAAATTGTTAAGAGGTTCATCAAGAAAAATATACTCAGTTCCCTGAGCAATAACCATAGCAATAAATGCTCTTTGTCTTTGTCCACCGCTTAACTCATCTAAATATTTATCTTGAATATCTGTTAATCTCATATACTCAATTGCTTCATCAATATATTTGTTATCCTGTTTATTAAGTCGTCCTTTAGAATACGGGAATCTTCCAAAACTTACAAGCTCTCGAATAGTAAGCCTTATATTTATGTTATTTGATTGTTTAAGTATAGAAATCTTTTTAGATAATTCATTCTTTCCATAATCTTCAATTAATTTATCTTCTATAAATATTTCTCCACTTTGTTTTTCCATAAGACGTGCAATTATTGATAGCATTGTACTTTTACCTGCACCATTTGGGCCAACAAAGGAAGTTATTTTTCCTTTGTGAATATTTAAAGAAACATCATCTAAAACTTTTTTATCTCCATATGCTTTACATACGTTTCTTATCTTCAACATGATTTACCCTCCCTTAACAACAAATACATAAAATAAATTCCACCAATAAGATTTATAACTACACTAACTGGAGTTTCTATTTTTAAAACTCTTTCTAACAAAAATTGACCGAAGATTAAAACAAATACGCTAATGAGCATACAAATTGAAATTATATATGAATATTTGTATGTTTTAACAAGTTGCTTCGTAACATTCGCAACTAAAAACCCAAGAAAAGTAATGGGACCAACAAGAGCAGTTGATATTGATGTAAAAACTGAAACAACTATAAAAAACTTTTTAATGAGTCTATCATAATCAATACCCAAATTTATAGCATGTTCTCTTCCTAAACTCATAACGTCTAAATATTTAATATCTTTAAAGATTAATATAAAGATAATAAATATCATTATCAATGATGCAACAAGTACGTCGTCATTAATATTATTAAAACTTGCAAACAATTTATTTTGAAGAGAAGCATATTCATTTGGATCTATTGCAATTTGCATAAACTTAGACAAACTACTAAACAAAGTTCCAAGTATAATTCCAATTAAAACAATCAATAAAATATTTGACTTTCCCTTTTTAAAAATTGTTGTATAAATTACAAAGGATATTGAAACCATTAACGTAACACATATAACAAAATTCAATTTTTTATTTGTGCTAAACACACTTCCAGATCCAAGTAAAAATACTATAACTGTTTGAATTAAAACATAAAATGAGTCAAGTCCCATAATATTTGGAGTAAGTAACCGATTATTTGTTGTTGTTTGAAATAACACAGTTGAAAATGCAATGAGCATTCCCGTCAAAATTATTGCAATTAATTTCGGAATACGCAAAGACATTGCATATTCAAAATTTCCTTTATGAATTCCAAAAGTCAAAAACAAAATTGATACTATTAAAATTAATATTGAAAGAACCATAATCAATCTTATATTTGAATTAAATTTAATCTTATTCTCCACGTAAATTCCTCCTTATTACAATATAAAGAAAAATTACACTTCCAATAACACCAATTGTTACTCCTATTGGCAATTCATAAGGGTATATAACAACTCGTCCAATAATGTCACAAATCAAAACAAAAATTGCTCCAAACAATCCTGTATAAAATAAACTTCCCTTCATATTATCACCTTTATAAAGAGATATTAAATTTGGAACTATAAGACCAATAAACGGAATGCTTCCAACTGTAACAACAACCGATACAGTTACTAGAGAAACTATAACAATTCCTACCGTAACTATCTTTTCATAATTGAGACCCAAATTCTTAGAAAAATCTTCTCCCATTCCTGCAACAGTAAATTTATTTGCATAAAAAACTGTAAGAATTATAAGAGGTATACTTAAATATAAAAGCTCATAATTCCCTTTTAATACCATAGAAAAATTTCCTTGAGTCCACGCATTTATACTTTGGAGCAAATCAAACTTATATCCCAAAAATGTAGTTATAGATCCAATAATATTTCCAAACATTATCCCAACAAGTGGAACAAACACAGAGTTTTTAATCTTAATATTTTTAAGAAAAGTCATAAAAATTACTGTTCCAATTATGGCAGTTATGAAAGATATTATTGTTTTTTCCATAAGCCCTGCATGTGGAAAAATTATAATTGCAATGAGCATTCCAAGCTGAGCTGAATCTATTGTTGCTCCTGTCGTTGGAGATACAAATTTATTCCTACTTATTTGTTGCATTATAAGTCCACATATACTCATACCAATTCCTGCAACTAAAATACTAATAAGTCTAGGTACTCTACTTACTAAAAATATTTGTAAACTTTGAGTATCTCCATTTAAAATTCCTTCTAATGTTATATTCTTAACTCCAATAAATAGAGAAAAAGCACATAACAAAATTAAACTTAAAAATAAAAATACCTTTTTCATAAAATATTTTCCCAATAACTTTTAACTGATATTTATTATCATTATTTATATAACATAAATAATACCACACCAAAAATAATATGTCTATATTTTTTGATAACTAATATCAATATTATTATCTACATTTCTTTTCTATAACACACTTTAAATAAAAAACATATTATATCTCAAATTAATAAACATTTTTAAAATAAAAAGGAGATTCACTATGATAAAAAAAGGTATTGATGTTTCTGTTTGGGATGGTAATATTGATTTTAATGCAGTAAAGGCAAGTGGAATTGATTTTGTTATTATAAGAGCTGGATATGGTTCCCACTCAAGTGGAATTGATAAATTATTTGAGCAAAACTATTATAGAGCTAAAAAAACAAATTTAAATGTTGGAGCATATTGGTATTCCTACGCTAAATCAACTAAAGATGCACTTATTGAAGCTAATACTTGTATGAATGCTATAAAAGGAAAACAATTTGACTATCCAATATATTTAGATGTAGAAGAACCATACTTCTTTACAAATGGAAAAGAATTTTGTGATAGCATCATTACAACTTTCTGTAATGAACTTGAAAAATATAAATATTTCACAGGATTTTATATGTCGTTAGATTATTTAAAAGAATATGTATCCCCAACCGTTTCATCTCGTTATACCGTATGGGTTGCAGACTACGCAAATAAATTAAATTACAATGTACCTTATGGAATATGGCAATATACTTCAAATGGATCTATAAATGGGATTCAAAATAATTGAGATTTAGATTGCGGATATGTTGATTTCCCTTCAATAATTATAAAAGGTGGATTTAATGGATATCTCTCTTCAAATAATACACCTCCAAGTTCAGATATAGATAACATTGCAAGAGAAGTAATAGACGGTAAATGGGGAAATGGAGAAGAACGTAAACGACGCCTCACTACTGCTGGATATAATTATAATGAAATTCAACAACGTGTAAATGAATTACTTCAATAAAAATTTAAGTCTACTATAGTTTTATAGTAGACTTTTTTGTTTGAATATAATATTTCAATATTAAAATTTCATTGTTGATATCCATTGTTTAATATCTTGTTTATAATCACGATTAGTATTCTCTTTGGGATCCACAAAAGATATTTCACCTATAAAATTATTATCGGGCATATTTTTCTTAAAATTATTAAAACACTTTTCAACTTTTCCTCCACCACTACAAACAAAAATCCCTATATTTTTATTGGAAATTGAATTATCTCTAAAAAATGTATTAAATGCTGGGGCATATGTTCCTGCCCAAACAGGCGTTCCCAAAAATATATTTTCATATTTTGAAAAATCTATATTAAAATTTATAAGTTCTGGTGTTTCTCTAAATATTGCACTTTTTCCACCCCAAAAATATTTTTTAAACCCTTTTGAAGGAAGCTCTTTTTTACACTTTAACTCAATTAAATCTCCATTAATTTCTTTTGAAATTAATTCTGCTATTAACTTTGTGTTACCTTCTAATGAATAATAAATAACTGCACTATTCATAATATATTTAATCCTCTCTTTTAAAATAAAGAATTCTTCAATAATCATGGAAATTTTTTCACGAATCAATACTTAAAAACTTTGTTGATGTAAGTTTTATTCCTATTGCTCCAATTGGTGCTGTTATTAAAACACTAAGAATTGAAATAGCTTGCATTATATCTCCATATAAAACTCCTGCTTGAAGTGGTATTCCAGCTTTTGCCGATTGAACTGTTGCTTTTGGTAAATACGCAATAACACAAAACAGTTTTTCCTTTAACGTTAAATCTGTACCAATTAAAGATAAAATTACTCCAAAAGATCTAAAAGTTAAAGATATTATAAGTATTATTATTCCAACCAAAAAATATTTTCCGACTAAAAATGGATTAATTGCCATTCCAACAAAAGCAAATAAATATAGCTTTCCATATTTCCAAATCACATTCATTTTATTTTGAATATCTTTTGATATTTCTTCTGTGAATGTTCTTAAGAAAAATCCATAAACCATAATAATCAGTAGTGAATTAAATATTTCTATGTGAAATGAGTTTTCAACCCATCTCATCCCTAAACAAATAAAGAAACATAATAAAGCTTTTAAAATATTTGATTTTAAAATTTTAAAAATATATTTGGTTGTAAGAGAAATTAAAAACCCAATAATTATACTTAAAATTATAGATATTGGAATTATTAAAAGCTCTGACAAAACTGAAGTTTTTTCTCCACTCATTTTTGAAAAATATAGCGACATAAACGTTGTGAAAAATGTAATTGCAACAGTATCATCAGCAGAAGCTCCAACAAGAAGCATCTTTGGAATTCCTTTTTTCTCCCCAATTTTTCTCTCTATTAATTCAACCATAGATGGAATTAAAACAGCTGGACTAACAGCTGCTATTATAAATCCAAGAATTCCCCCTTGAATAAATGAAAAATCTAAAAATACCATAGACAAAATTGCTATGGTAAATCCTTCAATTGTTGCCGGAACAACACTTAATAAAACTGCAGGCCTTCCGATTTTTTTCATATCATTAAGACTAATTCCAAGTCCCCCAATAAAAAGTACAGCAACTAATGCAATATCTTTTACATAAGGAGAAATATTTAAAATCCCTTTAGGAACAAAATTTAAAAATGAAGGACCAACAATCATTCCAAAAATAATCATTCCAATTAAAGATGGAAGTTTAAATTTTTCAAATAATTTTCCAAAATAATTGGACAAAATTCCAATTAAAATTAATCCAATTATAATAATTAAAACCATTTACTACCCCTATAAAATTCTCTTTAATTAATATAATTATAAATTTTAAAATTTAACTTATCTTCAAATCTAGTTGTCCACTTTTTATCTTCCAATAAAAACTCATCATAAAATCCCACAATATCTTCCCCTATAAGCTCAATTACAGATTTTTTATCTCTAATTCCATTTTCAAATAATTCTATAAGATCTCCTTGACGCTTTAACATAAACGTTCCATCTCCAAAGGCAAAACCCCACATATAATATTTCATTTTATCAAATACAAATTTGTAATCCTCAGGAAATTTTTCAACTCTAATTAATTGATTTTTATACTCTTTTTTATTTTGAACTTGTCTTATTATAAATTTAACCATTATATATTTTCATTACCCCTTCTAAAACTTCATTGTTCATAATTTTTTTGTGTTCTTCTCTATTTACATCTATAAATTTATTACAAAAAGACGATGGACTATCTCCAATAATTTCTTTAAGATTTTTATTTAGAGATATTCCTTCCTCAAAACAATCTAAAATATTATTAAATATTTCTTTTTCATATCCCATAGCTCCAATTGTAAATATATATTTTTGCATTTGTTTAAACGCATATCTAAAATTTTTTGGAAGACTATTTACTCGTAACTTTATATTTTTATAATCCACATCTGTATCACCAATAATTAATTTTTTCAAAGATATCATTCTAAATCTCCTCTCTTAATTTTGTAATCTTATCTTTAATAAAATCCCATTTATTCCAAAACTCCCTTAACTCCCTCTTTCCATTTTCATTTAAAGAAAACACTTTTCGATGAGGTCCAACCTTTGAAGAAATCTTTCTCACATTAACAAGATTATTTTTTTGAAAACGCAAAAGAATAGTATAAACCGTTCCATCTACAACTCCTGAAAAACCTAAGTTATTAAGACGCTTTGTTATTTCATATCCATAAATTTCTTCCCTACTTATAATTTCAAGTATACATCCTTCTAATATTCCCTTTAACATTTCAGTTATATTATCCAAATTTAATCACCACAATCTTATAACTCTATTTAGTATTACTAATTACTGCTACATTATACTACTTAGTAGTATGGATGTAAATATTTTTAAAAAAGAAAGAGCCTTTATCACAATGATCATTTAGATAAACGCTCTTTATTTAACAAAAAAATATTTTAAACAACTAAAAATTCAATTAATTTAATAATCCATAAATGAAGTGGATAGAAAACATAAAAGAAATATTTACTCAATTTGGAATTATTTCCTCTTTCTCCATTATACAAGTAAATAAAAGGTATAACCAATATAAACAACCAATCGCTATTATACAATAACATTAATAATGTTTCTTTCAATGAATCATACGAAACATATGAAAAAATTAATATTAAAATTGAATATAGTACATACAAAATATTTCTAATGATTTCTCTATTTCTTAAAAAATATGTTATGAGCATAAATGGAATTATTATTTGTCCACCTTCTGTAAAAATTAATCCTAAAACCCCAATCAAACATCCCAAAATTAACTTTAAAAATTTTAAAATTCCCTCCACTTCAAAACAAAAAATATTAATTGCTAAAACTCCCATGGACAATGTTAAAAAAATATTATTGTAAATATAAACTCCCTTACTTTTAAATAAAAAATTCAAACACATATTTCCAATAAACATTATCATTGCACTTGCAAACAACCTCAAATTATATTTAACACGACTTCTCGTATGTAAAATACCTTCAACTGCCATATACGCAAACCATACTCCCACACATCTACTTACCGCATGTATAATTAATTTCCAAGTAGAAGAAACAACTCCAGGGATAAAAGAGATATGATCAAGCAACATCAAAATTACCATAAATATTTTCAACTGAAATCCATTAAACTTTTTCAACTTAAATCACTCCTTGAAAATTTATTATAAACAAACATTTTCTCATAAAATATTTGTTTTTGTTAACTTATACTTACATTTTTGTTAGGTTGGTAAGAGATTGTTATTATTGCAAAGAGAAATCTCCTTTGTTATAATACGAACCAAAGTTTATAGTAAAAATTTTTAAGGAGGCTTTCAAATTAATGAAATTTTTTTCAAAGATAAAATACGTTATTTTATCGCTCTTAATTGTTGTTTTATCTGGATGTTCAAATTCAAACACTGTAAATGATAATGATTCTAATTATCTTATGACAGAAACAATAACAATAACAGATTCAGTGGGACAAGTTGAAATTCCAAAAGACCCACAAAGAATTGTTGATCTAAGTGGAAATAGTGATATTTTAAGCATACTTGGATACTCAGTAATAGGTACTGCAAATTCAGATGCTTATGATTATACAAAACTTCCATCTTATCTTGAAGATACTCTTAAAGA